>NZ_JBPQTP010000035.1:0-55688 GCF_051386395.1 Micromonospora sp. URMC 106 | reverse complement strand
GAAGGGTCTGAAGCAGGTCGACGGGTGGCAGGACATGCCGCTGACGGGGGCGGCGCCGTCTGTCGCGTACCCGAAAAAGGCGAGGCGGACGGTGACCGGCGGGTGGTGATCGGAGGCTCGGGTCGCGGGCGCGTGCGGGCTGCCCTAGTGTTCGAGGGGGTCGACGGCGTCGGGGCCGCGGAAGGGGGTGTCGCGGGGTGGGTCTGCGGACCTTCATCGAGAGCTGGCCGGTCTACCGGCAGCTCACCGGCACCGATCCGCTGGGCCGGGGCGCCGCCGCGCAGTCCGCGCGCTCGGCCGGGCTGACCGCGCGCACCGAGACCGCCGACCGGATGGCCCGCTCGGTCTGCCCCTACTGCGCGGTCGGTTGCGGGCAGCGGGTGTACGTCAAGGACGAGCGGGTCACCCAGATCGAGGGCGACCCGGACAGCCCCATCTCCCGGGGGCGGCTCTGCCCGAAGGGCTCCGCCAGCAAGAGCCTGGTCACCAGCCCGCTGCGGCAGACGAAGGTCCGCTACCGGCGCCCCTACGGCACCGAGTGGGAGGACCTGGACCTCGACGTCGCGCTCGACATGATCGCCGACCGGATCCTCGCCGCCCGCGCCGAGACCTGGGAGGACGTCGACGCCCAGGGCCGGCCGCTCAATCGCACGCTGGGCATCTCCAGCCTGGGCGGGGCGACGCTGGACAACGAGGAGAACTACCTCATCAAGAAGCTGTTCACGGCGATGGGGGCGCTCCAGATCGAGAACCAGGCGCGCATTTGACACTCCGCCACCGTCCCCGGTCTGGGGGCCAGCTTCGGTCGCGGTGGCGCGACGGACTTCCAGCAGGACGTCGCCAACGCTGACGTCATCGTCATCCAGGGCTCGAACATGGCCGAGGCCCACCCGGTGGGCTTCCAGTGGGTGATGGAGGCCAAGCGGCGCGGCGCCAAGGTGTTCCACGTCGACCCGCGGTTCACCCGCACCAGCGCGCTGGCCGACACCTACCTGCCGATCCGTGCGGGCTCCGACATCGCGCTGCTCGGCGGCGTGGTGCGGTACATCCTGGAGAACGAGCTGGACTTCCGGGAGTACGTGCTGGCCTACACGAACGCCGCGACGATCGTCAGCGAGCGGTTCGTCGACACCGAGGACGGCGACGGGTTCTTCTCGGGTTTCGACCCGGAGACGGGCAGCTACGTCCAGGACTCCTGGCAGTACGCGGGCCACGAGTCCGACTCGGGCAGCGGGCACACCGCGAAGGAGCGGGACACCGCCGCCGGGCTGCGCCACGAGTCGCACGGCGCGCAGGTTGGCGGGCAGACCGAGCGGGACGAGACGTTGCAGCACCCGCGCTGCGTCTACCAGATCCTGAGGCGGCACTTCGCCCGATACACCCCGGAGATGGTGGAGCGGGTCTGCGGCATCCCGCGGGAGAAGTTCCTGGAACTGGCCCGGGCGTGGACGGAGAACTCAGGCCGGGAACGCACCGGGGTGCTGATCTACTCGGTGGGGTGGACGCAGCACAGCGTCGGCGTGCAGTACATCCGCACCGGCGCGATCATCCAGTTGCTGCTGGGCAACATGGGCCGTCCCGGCGGGGGGATCCTCGCCCTGCGGGGGCACGCCAGCATCCAGGGCTCCACCGACATCCCGACCCTGTTCAACCTGTTGCCCGGCTACCTGCCGATGCCGCACCACGCCGACCACCCCACCTTCGACGCGTGGGTGGACAGCATCCGCCACCCGGGCCAGAAGGGCTTCTGGGGCAACGCCCGCGCCTACGCGGCGAGCCTGCTCAAGGCGTACTGGGGGGACGCGGCGACGCCGCAGAACGACTTCTGCTACGGGTACATGCCCCGGATGACCGGCGACCACGGCACGTACCAGCAGGTGCTGAACATGATCGACGGGAAGGTGAAGGGTTACTTCCTGCTCGGGCAGAACCCGGCGGTCGGCTCGGCGCACGGTCGGGCCCAGCGCCTGGGCATGGCCAACCTGGACTGGCTGGTGGTCCGCGACCTGTTCATGATCGAGAGCGCCACGTTCTGGCGCAACGGCCCCGAGGTCGCCACCGGCGAGATCGTTCCGACCGAGTGCCGGACCGAGGTGTTCTTCCTGCCGGCCGCCTCGCACGTGGAGAAGGAGGGCACCTTCACCCAGACCCAGCGGCTGCTGCAGTGGCGGGAGAAGGCCCTCGACCCGCCGGGCGACGCCCGCTCCGAGCTGTGGTTCTTCTACCACTTGGGGCGCCGGCTGCGGGAGAAGCTGGCCGGCTCCGACCTGCCGCGCGACCGGGCGCTGCTCGATCTGGCCTGGGACTACCCCACGCACGGCCCGCACGCCGAGCCGAGCGCCGACGCGGTGCTGCGCGAGATCAACGGGTACGACGTGGCGACCGGCCGGCCGCTGTCCACGTTCGCCGAGGCCCGCGACGACGGCTCGACCGCCGTCGGCTGCTGGATCTACTCCGGGGTGTACGCCGACGGCGTCAACCAGGCCGCCCGGCGCAAGCCCCGGCACGAGCAGGACTGGGTGGCCGCCGAGTGGGGCTGGGCCTGGCCGGCGAACCGGCGCACCCTCTACAACCGCGCCTCCGCCGACCCGCAGGGCCGCCCGTGGAGCGAGCGGAAGAAGTACGTCTGGTGGGACCCGGACGCGGCGGAGTGGACCGGCTACGACGTGCCGGACTTCGAGCGGACGAAGCCGCCGACGTACCGGCCGCCGGAGGGCGCGTCCGGCACGGAGGGGATCGCCGGCGACGACCCGTTCGTCATGCAGGGCGACGGGAAGGGCTGGCTGTACGCGCCCAGCGGGGTGCTCGACGGCCCGCTGCCGACGCACTACGAGCCGGCCGAGTCGCCGGTGCGCAACCCGCTGTACCGGCAGCAGGCCAACCCCACGCGCAAGGTGTACGCGCACCCGGTGAACTCGGTGAACCCGAGCCCGCCGCAGGAGCACAGCGACGTCTTCCCGTACGTGTTCACGGTCAGCCGGCTCACCGAGCACCACACGGCGGGCGGGATGAGCCGCACCGTGCGGCCCCTGGCGGAGTTGCAGCCGGAGATGTTCGTCGAGGTGTCGCCGGAGGTGGCCGCCGAGCGGGGCCTGGCGCACCTGGGTTGGGCGCACCTGGTCAGCGGGCGGGCGGTCATCGAGGCGAAGGTGCTGGTCACCGACCGGCTGACGCCGCTGCGGGTGGACGGCCGGGTGATCCACCAGGTGTGGCTGCCGTACCACTTCGGGTTCGAGGGCCTGGTGACGGGCGACTCGGCCAACGACCTGTTCGGGATCACCCTGGACCCGAACGTGCTGATCCAGGAGAGCAAGATCGGTACCTGTGACGTGCGTCCGGGCCGCCGGCCCACCGGCCCGGCCCTGCGGGACCTGGTGGCGGACTACCGGCGGCGCGCCGGCATCGAACCCGGCCACCCGCCGCCGACCGTGACGCCGGGGGCGGTCCCGGCGGAGACGGCCGGCGACGGCGGGGAGGGCCGCGGTGCTTCCTGACCCGAACAGCCTGTCCGGGCCGCTCGATCCCGCCCCGGAGGCGGGCTGGGCCGACGCCCCGCCCCGGATGGGCTTCTTCACCGACACCAGCGTCTGCATCGGCTGCAAGGCCTGCGAGGTGGCGTGCAAGGAGTGGAACGACGTCCCCGGTTCGGGGCTGGACCTGCTCGGCATGTCGTACGACAACACGGGCGCGCTGACCGCCAACTCGTGGCGGCACGTGGCGTTCGTCGAACAGCCCCGCCCGGCCGGGCACCGCAGCCCGCCGTTCGCCGGCACCCCGACCGGCGGGTCGGTCAGTGCCTCGTCCGCGGCCGTGGCCGCCGGCACCGGCAACCCGACCGGCACCGATCCGGGTGTGCCGCCGGGCTCTCCGGACGCGGCCGCGCGGATGGCGGGCCCCGGGAGAGCGCCGGCCGGGCCGGAGTTCCTGGGCATGCCCGGGGCGCAGCCGCCGGGGCGCGCCGGCGGCGCGGAGGGGCGCACCGACTTCCGCTGGCTGATGATGTCCGACGTCTGCAAGCACTGCACCCACGCGGCCTGCCTGGACGTCTGCCCCACCGGGTCGCTGTTCCGCACCGAGTTCGGCACGGTGGTGGTGCAGGAGGACATCTGCAACGGCTGCGGCTACTGCATCTCCGCCTGCCCGTACGGCGTCATCGACCAGCGCGCGGGCGACGGCCGGGCGTGGAAGTGCACCCTGTGCTACGACCGGATCGGCGCCGGGATGACCCCCGCCTGCGCGCAGGCGTGCCCGACCGAGTCCATCCAGTACGGCCCCCTCGACGAACTGCGGGAGCGAGCCGCGGCCCGGGTCGCGACCCTGCACGAGCGGGGCGTCGCCGAGGCGCGGCTCTACGGGCACGACCCCGACGACGGGGTGGGCGGCGACGGCGCGTTCTTCCTGCTGCTCGACGAGCCCGAGGTGTACGGCCTGCCGCCGGACCCGGTGGTCACGACCCGTGACCTGCCGAAGATGTGGAAGCGGGCCGGCCTGGCCGCCCTGGCCATGGCGGCGGCGGCCGTCGCCGCGTTTGTCGGAGGTTCCTCGTGAGTCAGAAGCGTGGTGGGCGGCGCGGCGGCGAGGAACTCGCCGTCCCCGAGGCCGAGTTCACCTCCTACTACGGCCGGCCGATCCTCAAGGCCCCCGTCTGGAAGTGGGACATCGCCGCGTACCTGTTCACCGGCGGGCTGGCGGCCGGCTCGTCGCTGCTCGCGGCGGGCGGGCAGGTCACCGGCCGGCCCGCGCTGCGCCGCGCCGGCCGGGTCACCTCGCTGGCGGCGGTCACCGCCAGCGCCGTCTTCCTGATCAGGGACCTGGGTCGGCCGGCCCGGTTCCACCACATGCTGCGGGTGGCCAAGCCGACCTCGCCGATGTCCGTGGGCACCTGGATCCTCAGCGCGTACGGCCCGGCCGCCGGGATCGCGGCGGTCGCCGAGGGCGCCGCGTGGCTGCCCGAGCGGGGCCTGCCGGGGCTCGCCCGCCGGGTGCTACCACCGGTCGGGCACGCCGCCGGGCTGGCCGCCGCGGTGACCGCGCCGGCGCTGGCCACGTACACCGGGGTGCTGCTCGCCGACACGGCCGTGCCGTCCTGGCACGAGGCGTACCCGGAGCTGCCCACCATCTTCGCGGGCAGCGCGCTGGCCAGCGGCGCCGGCGTGGGGCTGATCGCCGCGCCGACCGCGCAGGCCGGTCCGGCCCGGCGGATGGCGGTGGCCGGCGCCGCCCTCGAACTGTTCGGCTCGCACCGGGTGGAGACCCGGCTCGGGCTGCTCAGCGAGCCCTACCGCACCGGGCGGGCCGGCCGGCTGCTGCGCGTCGGGCGGGCGCTGACGGCGGCCGGGGTGGCCGGCGCGCTGCTCGGGCGGCGCAGCCGGACGGTCTCCGCGCTGTCCGGGGCGGCGCTGCTGGGCGCGTCGGTCGCCACCCGCTTCGGCATCTTCCACGGTGGCGTCGCCTCGGCGAAGGATCCGAAGTACACGGTGGTGCCGCAGCGGGAACGCATCGCCCGGCGGCGCGCCGCCGACGGCTGACGCCCGACCGCACCCGCGCGCGGGGGCTGTGGTTCACTGCTGCGTGGAGGCGTTCAGGCGGCTGGTGCCCCTCCCGGTCTTCAAAACCGGTGTGGTCCGGGATCCGGGCCAGGCGGGTTCGATTCCCGTCCGTCTCCGCCAAGCTGCCGGAAGAGGGGGCCATGGGGGACGTCGCCGCCGATCCGCGCCGACGGGTGCCGCGCACCGACGCGCTGCTCGCCGACCCCCGGCTGGCCGCCGCCGCGGCGACCCTGGGCCGGGACCGCGTCAAGGCCGCCGTCCGGGGCGCGCAGGAGCGGGCCCGCCGGGGCGAGATCGCCCCCGAGGCGGTGCGCGACGCCGCGCTGGCCGCCCTGCCCGCGCCCGGCCCCCGGGCCGTGCTCAACGCGACCGGTGTGGTGCTGCACACCAACCTGGGCCGCGCCGCGCTGTCGCCCGCCGCCGTCGCGGCGGTCACCGCCGCCGCCGGGCACACCGACGTCGAGTTGGACCTGCGCACCGGCCGGCGGGCCCGGCGCGGCCGCGACGCCCTCGACGCCCTCGCGGCCGCGGTGCCCGACGCGGGCGCGGTGCACGTGGTCAACAACGGCGCGGCCGCGCTGGTGCTCGCCGCCACCGCTCTCGCCGCCGACGCCGAGATCGTGGTCAGCCGGGGCGAGCTGGTGGAGATCGGCGACGGGTTCCGCCTGCCCGACCTGCTGGAGAGCACCGGCGCGCGGCTGCGCGAGGTGGGCACCACCAACCGCACCACGCTCGACGACTACGCCGCCGCGATCGGCCCGCGTACCGGTTTCGTGCTCAAGGTGCACCCGTCGAACTTCCAGGTCACCGGCTTCACCTCGGCGGTGCCGGTGCGGCGGCTGGCCACCCTCGGCGTGCCGGTGGTCGCCGACATCGGCTCGGGGCTGCTCGCCCCCGACCCGCTGCTGCCCGACGAGCCCGACGCCGCCGGCACCCTGCGGGCCGGGGCGGCCCTGGTCACGGCCAGCGGCGACAAGCTGCTCGGCGGGCCGCAGGCGGGGCTGCTGCTCGGCGCCGCCGACCTGGTCGAACGGCTGCGCCGGCACCCTCTCGCGCGGGCGCTGCGGGTGGACAAGCTGACCCTCGCCGCGCTCGCGGCCACCCTCGCCGACCCGGCCACCCCCACCCGGTACGCGCTGCACGCCGACCCGGGCGCCCTGCGGGGGCGCACCGAGCGGCTGCGCGACGCCCTCGCCGCCGACGGGCGCAAGGCGGAGGTGGTGCCCGCCGGCGCGGTCGTCGGCGGCGGCGGCGCCCCCGGCGTCGAGCTGGCGTCGTGGGCGCTCAGCCTGCCCGAGCGGTACGCCGAGCCGCTGCGCGTCGGGGACCCGCCGGTGCTCGGCCGGGTCGTCCGCGGCCGGCTGCTGCTGGACCTGCGCTGCGTCCCCGCCGACGCCGACGCCGCCGTCCGCGCCGCCGTGCTGCGGGTGCCGGGGGACGACTGAGACGTGTTCGTGGTGGCCACCGCCGGGCACGTCGACCACGGCAAGTCGACGCTCGTCCGGGCGCTGACGGGGATGGAGCCCGACCGGTGGGCCGAGGAGCGCCGCCGGGGCATGACCATCGACCTCGGCTTCGCCTGGTCCACCCTGCCCTCCGGCGCGACGGTCGCGTTCGTCGACGTGCCGGGGCACGAGCGCTTCGTGCCGAACATGCTCGCCGGCGTCGGCCCGGTGCCCGCCGCGCTGGTCGTGGTCGCCGCCGACGAGGGGTGGATGCCGCAGTCGGCCGAGCACCTGGCCGCGCTGCACGCGCTCGGGGTGTCGTACGGCCTGCTGGTGGTGACCCGCGCGGACCTGGCGGACCCGGCGCCGGCGGCGGCCCGGGCCCGCGCGGAGCTGGCGGCCACCTCCCTCGGCGCGGTCGAGGCGGTGGCGGTCAGCGCGGTGACCGGCGGGGGCCTGCCGGAGCTGCGGGCGGCGCTGGACCGGCTCGCCGCCCGGCTGCCGTCCCCGGCGGCCGACGCCCCGGTGCGGCTGTGGGTGGACCGCGCGTTCACCGTCCGGGGCGCCGGCACCGTGGTCACCGGGACCCTCGGCGCCGGCCGGCTGCGGGTCGGCGACGAGCTGGAGCTCGCCGCGACCGGGGAGCCGGTGCGGGTGCGCGGCCTGCACCGCCTCGGCGCGGCCCGGGACGAGGTCGCCGCGGTGGCCCGGGTGGCGGTGAACCTGCGCGGCACGCCCCGGGAGCGGGTGGGGCGTGGCGACGCGTTGCTCACCCCGGGCCGGTTCCACCGCACCGACCTGCTGGACGTCCGGCTGGCCGGCGACCCGGCGGCGGAGCTGCCCGCCACCCTCACCCTGCACGTCGGCGCGGCGGCGGTGCCCGCCCGGGTGCGGCCGCTGGGCCCGGACACCGTCCGGCTGCGGCTGGCCCGGCCGCTGCCGCTGCTGATCGGCGACCGGGCGCTGCTGCGCGACCCGGGCCGGCACCACGTCGCCGGCGGGGTGACCGTGCTGGACGTCGCCCCGCCGCCGCTGACCCGCCGGGGCGCGGCGGCCGCCCGCGCGGGCGTGCTGGCGACCGTGGACGGCCGGCCGGACCTGGCCGGCGAGCTGCGCCGCCGGCGGCTGGCCCGCGCCGGCGACCTGCGCCGCACCGGGGTCGAGGTCACCGGCCGGCCCGTCGCGGGCGACTGGCTGGCCGACCCGGAGCACTGGCGGCGGCTCGGCGCCCGGCTCGCCGAGGAGGTGGCCCGGCACGCCCGGGAGCACCCGCTGGAGCCGGGCGCGCCGGTCGAGCTGCTGCGCCAGCGTCTCGACCTGCCCGACCGGGCGCTGGTCGAGGCGCTGGTCCGGCCGCCGCTGCGGACGCACGCCGGCCGGGTGACCGCGTCCGCCGCCGACGCGCTGCCGGAACCGGTGGCCCGCGCCGTCGCCCGGGTCCGCGCCGAGTACGCCGAGCGTCCGTTCCGGGCCCCCGAAGCCGAGCGCCTCGCCGAGCTGGGGTTGGGGCCCCGCGAGATCGGCGCGGCGGTGCGCGCCGGGGCGCTGCTGCGGCTCGCCGAGAACGTGGTGCTGCTGCCCGGCGCGGTCGACGAGGCCGTCCGGGTGCTGGCGGGGCTGCCGCAGCCGTTCACGCTCAGCGCCGCCCGGCAGGCGCTGGACACCACCCGCCGCGTCGCCGTGCCGCTGCTGGAGCTGCTGGACCGCCGGGGGGCGACCCGGCGACTGCCCGACGACGCCCGGGTCGTGGTCGCGGCCGGGTCCTGAAGCCGCCCCGGCGGGGCCGATGGTCGCCTACCGTGACGCCCATGGACCCTTCCGCGGTCTGGCGGGACAGGCAGCACAAATGGCGGATCGAGGCGTACCGGGCGCCGGACCTGCGTTTCGCGATCTTCGCCACCAACGGCACCACCGAGTCCGCACCGCTGTGGCTGTTCGGGATGTCGGCGCTGGCCCGGTGGCTGATGACGCACAAGATCTCCCTCGACGACCTGGAGGTCGACTGACATGGGGTCGCTGCTCGGGCAGCTCGCGCTGGTGGCCGTGCTGGTGCTCGTCAACGCGGCCCTGTCGGGCAGCGAGATGGCGTTGGTGACGCTGCGCGAGGGGCAGGTGCGGCAGCTGGGACGGCGCAGCCGCTCCGGGGAGCGGCTGGCCCGGCTGGTCCGCGATCCCAACCGCTACCTGGCGACCATCCAGCTCGGCATCACCCTGGCCGGGTTCCTCGCCTCCGCCGCCGCCGCGGTCTCCCTGGCCGAGCCGCTGGTCGGGCCGCTGGGCTTCCTCGGCGGGGCCGCGCGCGGCGCCGCGGTCGTCCTGGTCACCGTGCTGCTCACCTTCGTCACCCTGGTCGTCGGGGAGTTGGCGCCCAAGCGGCTGGCGATGCAGCGCGCGGAACGCTGGGGGCTGCTCAGCGCCGGCCCGCTGGACCTGCTGGCCCGGCTGTCCCGGCCGGCCGTCTGGCTGCTCAGCAAGGCCACCGACGTGGTGGTGCGGCTCGCCGGCGGGAATCCGCGGGCCAGCCGGACGGAGATGACCGAGGACGAGCTGCGGGAGATGCTGGTCAGCCAGCGGGGCCTGTCCGCGCAGCAGCGGGAGATCCTCACCGGCGCGTTCGACATCGCCGGCCGGACGTTGCGGGAGATCCTCGTGCCCCGGCTGGACGTGACCGTGCTCCCCGCGACCCTGCCCGCCGCCGACGGGCTGCGCCGCCTCGCCGCCGCCGGGCGGTCCCGCGCCCCGGTCGTCGGGCCCGGCGGGCTCGACGAGGTGCGTGGGGTGGTGCACATCCGCGACCTCGTCGAGGCGGGGGCCGCGACGGTCGGCGACCGGGCCCGTCCGCCGCTGCTGCTGCCGGGCACCCTGCCGGTGTCCGACGCGCTGCGCCGGCTGCGGGTGTGCCACCAGCAGCTCGCCGTGGTCGTCGACGAGCACGGCGGGGTCGACGGCATGGTCACCATGGAGGACCTGCTGGCGGAGGTGGTGGGAGAGCTGTACGACGAGACCGACCGGGACGTGACGGGGGTGACCCGGGAACCGGACGGCTCGCTGCTGGTGTCCGGCGACTTCCCGCTGCACGACCTGGCCGACGTGGGGGTGCGGCTGCAGTTCCGGCCGTCACGGGAGTACACGACGGTGGCCGGGCTGGTGCTGGCCGGGCTGGGCCACCTGCCGACCGGCCCGGGGGAGACGGTGCACCTGCCGGGGCTGACCGTCGAGGTGGTGGAGGTCTCCGGCCGCACGATCCGCCGGGTCCGCCTGCGGGGCTTCTCCGCCGCGCCCTGACCGGGCCCGCCACGGTCGGGTGAACCCGGACGAACCGGCCACACCCGGGCGGGCGACGGCCGTACCGTCCGGTACGTGAAGGACCGAGGGATGCGCACGTTCGTCACCGTGCTGGCCGGGCTCGCGGTGATCTACTTCGGTACCACCGGCCGCAGCGAGGAGGACGGCCGCGGGGTCTCCGGCGGGCTCGTGGTGCTCGCGCTGCTCGCGGCGCTGCTGGTGTGGCACCTGACCAAGCCGGGCGACAAGACCGTCAAGTGAACCCGCCGCACGCGGCACGCCTGCCGACCCGGCGGGTCGGGGCGCCTCACCGGCCGGCGGCGCGGGCGACCTCGCCGGGGGACTCCTCGCCGAGCGCCACCCGCACCAGCGCCGATGCCAGCCTGCCGAAGTCGCCCGGCCGCACCAGCCCCGCCAGCCGGTCCGGCGAGCGGGGCAGGCCGAGACGCTCCGCGCCGGACAGCGCCCGCCGGTCGGCGTACGGGCGCAGGTCCGCCCAGACCACCTGGACCTCGCGCAGGAAGATGTCGGCCCCGGTCGGGCCGATGCCGGGAAACTCGGTCAGCAGGCGGCGCAGCGCCGCCGGCTCCCCACCCGCCTCGCGGTGCAGCCGGCGCAGGTCGCCGCGCCAGCGGTCCAGGCACAGCCGCGCCCCGGTGCCGAGCATCGTCGAGGTCCGCTCGTCGTAGCGGCGGTAGTGGCCCCGGCCCAGCGCGTCGACGCGGTCCTGCCAGCTCGCCGCCTCCATCGCCTGGGGGGTCCGGTAGCCGGCGGCGAACAGTTCGCGGGCGGCGGCCACCGCGACCCCGGCCCGGATCCGGGTGCTCAGCAGCGTGGCGAGCACCAGCAGTTGGTAGAGCGGGCCGGGTCGGTCGGCGAGCCGGATGCCCGCGTCCTCGGCGTACGTGCGGCCCCGCCGCTCCAGCAGGATCCGCGCCACCCTCCGGTCGTCGCCCATCCTCGGTGTGTACCCGCTGCGGGCCGGGTCACCCCCGCGGCCGTTCGCCCCGGCCGGCATGCCGCAGACGGCACCGGGTAACCGGTGCCGGACCCGGTCGAATCCCGGAAGGAGAGACCCGTGGTGAACCCGCAGCAGGAGGAGTTCCGCCGCAACAACAAGGGCGCCACCAGCCAGGACAGCAAGGGCCCGCGCCCGACCGGCCACCCGCTCAACCGCGGCTCGTCGCGCGGCGACGAGGGCCGGCCGGTGCCGCGGGGGCAGGTCTCGCCGTACGGGCCGGCGATGGAGCCGGTCGCCGACGACGAGAGCGCCGGGGGCTAGCCGTCCCGTCCCGACACGGGCGGCCGCAGCCGGTTCCACGTGGCTGCGGCCGCCACGCCGTACGCGAGGTGCGGCACGATGTCGGCCACCCAGTCCGACCGGCGCCAGGTGCGGGGATCGGTGACGCCGAGCAGCGTCATCGACCCGTCGGACATCGTCATCACGCCGCCGCCGAGCACGCCGGTGGCCAGCGGCAGGGGCATCCGGCGGCCCCGGGCGAGCAGGGCGTACCCGACGCCCGCGGCGACGCCCAACCCGTAGCCGAGCAGGGGCCCGAGGCCCGAGCGGCGGTTCGCCGCCCGGTCCTCGGGCCCCAGGTCCACGTGCGCCACCCCGGCCAGCCGCCCGGCGGTGTCCTCCGGGGTGCTGCTCGCGGGCCGCGCCCGGAGCACCATGTCGAGGTAGCTGACCACGTTCAGGGCGGCGCTGCCGACCGCGCCGGCGATCGCCCCGTCGGCCAGGAGCCGCGCCCTCACTTCGGGTCGCCCGGTTCTCGCTCGCCCTTGGGGCCGTACACCCGGTCACCGCGTACCACGCCCCGCTGCCCACGGTCGGACTGCAGGATCCGGTTGGCGACCTCGTTCGCCTTGCGGTCCGGCACCCGTCGTCCCGAATCGTCGATGGCGTCGCGAATGCGTGCCCGCTGCTTGTCGTACGCGTTGCTGCCCGGCCGTGGTCCTGGCATCACTGCCTCCTCCGGTCGTCCTCGCCGTTGGCGTACCGCGGTCGTCTACCCGTCTGCGCCGGGGCCAACCCCGCGGCGGGCTCAGCGGGGCGCGCGGATGACGGCGACCGGACAGTCGGCGTGGTGCAGTACGGACTGGCTCACCGAGCCCAGCAGCAGCCCGGTGAGCTCGCCGCGTCCCTGCCGGCCCACCACCAGCAGTTGGGCCGACCGGGAGGCCTCGGCGAGTACCGTCGTGGCGCGGCCCCGGACGGTCTCCCGGCGGACCGGCACCTGTGGCGACCGCTCGGTCAGCCCGGCCAGCGACTCGGCCACCACCCGATCCTCCTCGGAGCGCAGCTTGCTCTCGTCGAACACGAGGGGTTGCATGTCGCCGGGGCCGCTGGAGGCCGGGTGCCGGTAGGCGTGCACCGCGACCAGCTCGGCGCCGCGCACCGACGCCTCCTCGATGGCGAACTCCGCGGCGAGCCGGGACGTCTCGGAGCCGTCGACCCCGACCACCACGGGCCCGTCGGGGCGGTCCGTGCCGCGGGCGACCAGCACGGGGCAGTCGGCGTACGAGGCGACCTGCACGGCGACGGAGCCGACCACGAGGGCGGAGAAGCCGCCGAGCCCTCGGTCGCCGAGCACGATCATGGCGGCGGTCGGCGACTCGCCGAGCAGCACCGCGGCGGCCTCCCCGTCGATGATCTCGCCGGAGATCCGCAGCCCGGGCACCGTCGCCTCGGCCTCGTCGGTCGCGGCGGCGACGAGCTGTTCCGCCTGGTGGCGCAGCCCGGCGCCGGGCGGGCCGGCGGCGGGCGCGTCCACCGGCACGTGCAGCAGGGGCCAGATGAACCCGTGCACGATCCGCAGCGGGCGGTGCCGGCGGGCCGCCTCGACGGCCGCCAGCCGTACGGCGCGAAGGGCCGACTCCGAGCCGTCCACGCCGACGACCACCGCCGCGCCGTTCGCCGAGTTCACCGCCCACCTCCCGCCGGTTCCCGGCCAGTATCGCGGTCCGGCGGCTGTCGGCGGGGCGATACCGCCCAGGACGACCGGTCGGTACGCTGTCGACGACCGCCGGGGAGGGAGCGTCGTCGATGGTGGAGCCGGACCAGCCGAGCACCGCGCGAATGATCGATTTCTGGCTCGGCGGGGAGCACCACTTCCCGGTGGACGTGGCGGCGGCCCGCGCCTTCGAGCAGGCGTACGGGCCGTGCGCGCCGGTCTTCCGCGAGCTGCGCGCCTTCCTGGGCCGTGCGGTGCGGGCGATGGTCGCGCAGGGGGTGGACAGCTTCCTGGTCTTCGGCGCCGGGGTGCCCACCATGGGCAACGTGCACGAGGTGGCCCCGGAGGCCACCGTGCTCTACACCGACGTCGACCCGGTCACCATCCGCCTCGGGCAGCGCCTGCTCGCCGGCAGCGACCGGGCCGGCTACGGCTTCGGCGACGCCACCGACATCGGCACGGTGGACCGCGCCCAGTTGCACCGGTTCCTGCCGGGGTGGGGGAGGAGGCCGGTCGGGGTGGTCTTCCTCGGCCTGGCCGCGTTCCTCGACGACGAGACGCTGGCCCGCACCCTCGACGAGCTCTACGAGGCCACGGCGCCGGGCAGCCTGCTCGCGGTCGACTTCGACACCGAGGAGCTGGCCGCGTACCCGGAGGCCCTCGCGATGATGGGCCCGTCGTTCCGGATGCGCCCGCCGGCCGCGTTCGCGCCGCTGCTCGGCCGCTGGACGCCCACCGCCGACGGCATCGTGCCGATCACCCGGTGGCGTCCCGACGGCCCGCCGGCGCAGGTTCCGGACGCCTTTCACGGCGCGGTCGCCGTCCGCTCGGCCGGCTGACCCGGCCTCGCCCGCCGACCGGTCGCCGGGGCCACCTCCGTATGATGCTTGCCCTACGGCAAGTGTTCCGGAGGGTGATCAATGTTGGAGGCACCGGGCCAGGTCTCGCGTGCGCTGCGGACGGCGCCACCCGATCGGGTGGTGGAGGCGGCGGACCAGGCACTCCGGGCCAGCCTGGGCGCGTCCCGCACGGACGTGTTCATCGCCGACTACCGGATCAGCGGGCTGTGGCCGGTGCTGGATCCGGAGCTGCCCGACGGGGGATTCCTCGCCTGCCGCAGCATGGCGCAGCGCTGTTTCAGCAGCCAGCAGCCGGTGACCGACGCGGACGAGGCGGGCCGGTGCCGGCTCTACCTGCCGCTGTCGGTGTGGGGGGAGCGGCTGGGCGTGCTCCTGGTCGAGCTGCCGGCAGCGCCCGGCCCGGACACGGTGGACCGCGTGGCCGACATCGCCGGCGACCTGGCCGTGGTGCTGCGGGCGGCGGACCGGGAGACCGACCGGTACCGCCGGGTCCGCCGGCGGGAGCGGCTGAGCATGGCCGCCGAGATGCAGTGGGAGCTGCTGCCGGGCCGCAGCGTCAGCCATGGCGCGTTCGAGCTGGCCGGCCAGCTGGAGCCGGCGTACACGGTGGGCGGGGACCACTTCGACTGGTCCGTGGACGGTGACCGGCTCACGACGACCGTGCTGAACGGCTCCGGCATCGGGCTGGCCGCGGCGCTGCTCACGGCGGTCACCGTGAACGCGCTGCGCAACGCCCGGCGCTCCGGCGGCGGTCTCGTCGAGCAGGCCGAGCTGGCCTCCGACACCGTCTTCTACCAGCACCGCGGCCACCGCTACGTGGCCACGCTCCTGCTGGAACTGGACACCGTGACCGGTCGGGTGCGGGCGGTGGACGCGGGCTCCCCGCACCTGCTGCGGCTACGCGGCGGCACCGTCACGCCGATCCGGCTGGAGCAGCAGCTGCCGCTGGGCATGTTCGCCGAGGCCCGCTACGACGTGCAGGAGTTCGACCTGGAGCCGGGGGACCGGCTGTTCGTGGTCAGCGACGGGGTGTGGGCGGCCGACCCCGGTGACCGGGGGGCGTACGGCGAGCGGGCGATGGCGCGGGCGATGCGCTCCACGCGGCTGCAACCGCCGGCCGAGGCGGTTGGTACGGTGATGCGCGAACTGCACGCCTGGCACGCGGACACCGATCTCGGCGACGACGCGGTCGTGGTCTGCCTGGACTGGCGCGGTTCCGGCGGCCGGGGCGACGGGTGAGAGCCGTCGCCGGGACGGCCGGGCACGAGCGGGACGATCGCAGGGGACACCTGGTGGAACGACCTCCGGATCTCGCCGCGGCGATCGACGCCGCCGCCGAGGCGCTCGTCGGTGTGCTCGACTCCGCCGCCTCCCGGCACCAGATGCCCGTCTCGCCGACCCAGCTGCGCGTGCTGTCGCTGATCAGCAGCCGGCCGGAGACCAACGTCAACGGCCTGGCCGAGTTGCTGGACGTCGTACCGTCCTCGGCGAGCCGGCTCTGCGACCGGTTGGAGGCCACCGGCCTGCTGCGTCGGGTGGCCGACCCCCGCGACCGGCGGGAGGTGCGGCTGGTGCCGACCGCCGCGGCCGAGACGCTGCTGCGCGAGTTGAAGGAACGCCGCCAGCGGGCCGTGCAGGCGGTGCTGGACCGGATGCCGGGTCGGGCGCAGCACGAGCTGTTGCTGGCCCTGCAGGCATTCGAGCAGGCCGCCGCCGCGGCCGTGGCGGAGCCGCAGCCGGACGCGTCGGTCCGTACCGCCTGACGCCCGTCCGCGCCCGCCGTGGTTCGATGCTTCCCTCTAGTGTCCTAGGATGCCTTAGGGGTAGTGACGGTCCCGACCGAAACGAACGGACCGCCGAGGGCGCACCGCGCCTGAGGCCGGGAGGGCGACGGGGGGCCCGATATAGTGGCAGCGCAGTCAGCCGGCCCGAGATCGTCACGGTCGCGGGCCGAGTCAGGCGCCGGTCCCGTCAGGGATCGCAGGGGGTGCCGGCGTCAGCCGGCCCGACAGCGTGCACGTGCCTCCGCGCCGCCCGTCCTCGGTCGGGCGGCGCGGACGTGCGGCGGAGGAGGTTCGGTGTCGCGTCGGCCGGCTCGCTCGGAGCACCCGGAGGCCGGCGCCGGCACGAGCGCACCGGCCGTGGGGGACCGCGTCCTGACCCTGCCGAACCTGATCAGCTTCGTCCGGCTGCTCGGCGTCCCGCTCTTCCTCTACCTCCTGCTCGTGGCGCACGCCGACGTGGCCGCGATCGTGGTGCTGGCCGTCGGCGGCACGACGGACTGGGTGGACGGGTGGGTCGCGCGCCGGATGCGACAGGTCAGCCGGCTGGGTGAGCTGCTCGACCCGGCCGCCGACCGGCTCTACATCCTCGCCACCCTGGTGGGGTTCACCGCCCGGGACGTGGTGCCCTGGGAGTTCACCGCGGCGCTGCTGGCCCGGGAGCTGCTCCTGCTCGGGTCGCTGGCGGTGCTGCGCCGGTTCGGGTACGGCCCGCCGCCGGTGCACTACGTGGGCAAGACCGCGACGTTCCTGCTGTTGGCCGCGTTCCCGGTGCTGCTGCTGGCGGCGGCGGTCCCGGACGCCGCCGCGGTGGCGGGGGCGATCGGCTGGGGGCTGGCGTGGTGGGGCCTGGTGCTCTACTGGGTGGCCGGCGCGATGTACGTGGTGCAGGCGAGCCGGCTGGTCAGGGCCGTGCGGGCCGGGGGAGCGTCGGCATGACGCCCCCGTCGGGCGCGGGACGCTCCGACCGGGTGTACGCCCCGGACTTCCTCACCGAGCTGTTCCGCAACCCGTTGGACCCGGGGTACGCCGACGCGGCGGCCCGGCGCCGGGAGCGGCAGGCGCCGCCGTCGGGCTGGCGGCACTGGTCGGCGCGGTCGGTGAGCCTGGTCGTGGCGGTGTTGCTGGGGTTCCTGTTCGCGGTGGCGTACCGGCAGACGCTGGAGGCCGAGCCCGGGCGCAGTCAGGCCCGGTCCGGGCTGGTGGAGCAGATTAAGCAGCGGGAGAGCGAGACCGACCAGTTGTCGGCGCGGGCGGACCAGTTGCGCGCGGAGGTGGCGCGGCAGCGGGCCGCGGCGCTGGGCGGCTCGGAGGCGGCGCGGTTGCGCAACCTGGAGGCGGGCACGGGCCTGGGTCGGGTGCGCGGTGACGGTGTGGTGGTGCGGCTGGCGGACGCGCCGCAGAATCCGGACGCGGTGACGGGCAGGGACGTGGGTCCGTCCAGGGTGATCTACAGCGACCTGCAGGGGGTCGCCAACGACCTGTGGGCCGCCGGCGCGGAGGCGATCGCGATCAACGGGCAGCGGTTGACGGCGACGTCGACGATCCGGTCGGCGGGGCAGGCGATCCTGGTGGACTTCCGGCCCGTGACGGGGCCGTACGAGGTGTCGGCGATCGGTCCGGGGTCGATGCGGGACCGGTTCGAGGACAGCCGCAGCGCGTTGACGATGCGGAAGGTGGCCGAGGACACGGGGTTGTCGTTCGGGGTTCGGGAGGCGGAGGACCTCACCCTGCCGGCCGCTCCGGAGCCGCGGCTACGCTACGCGGAGCCTCCGGTGAGCGCGAGTCCGTCGCCGTCGGGGGCGGACCGTTCCGCCGGTCCTCAGCCGTCCGGTTCGAGGACGTCTCCCAGCCCCTCCGGAGGTGGTCGATGATCGCGGTGCTGGCGTTGCTCGCCGGTGTGGTGCTCGGGGTGTGGCTCGATCCCACGGTTCCCGCGGGGTTGCAGCCGTACCTGCCGATCGCGGTGGTGGCGGCGTTGGACGCGGTGTTCGGCGGGGTGCGGGCGAAGCTGGACCGGATCTTCGACGACAAGCAGTTCGTGGTGTCGTTCATCTCCAACGTGCTGGTGGCGGGGCTGATCGTCTATCTGGGCGATCAGCTCGGCGTGGGTGGTCAGCTGTCGACGGGCGTGGTGGTCGTGCTCGGTGTGCGGATCTTCGGGAATGTGGCGGCGATCCGTCGGCACCTGTTCCGGGCGTAGGTTTGTGGCGATGAGCAGCAGCGACGAGCACACGGAGACGGGCACGGGTTGGCCGCAGCCGGCGGGGCCGGTGCGGCCGTCGGGCCCGGCGGGGGAGCCGGATCCGCGGCCGGACGCGCCGGATCCGGACGAGTTGAGCCCGTTGGCGCCGCAGCGGTCGGCGCCGGCGGCGGAGCCGGACGTGGCGGAGCCGGACGAGGGCGCGACGGTGGACCTGAGCCGGGCTGCCGGCGCGGGCGGGTCGGTGGCGGAGGGCGCGGGGTCGTCGCCGCGGCGGCGGGTGAGTTCGGCCGGGGTGATGATCTCGGCGCTGCTGGCGTTGTTGGGCTTCACGCTGGTGGTGCAGTTGAAGTCGACGTCGACGGATCCGACGGTGGCTGCGACGCGGCAGGAGGACCTGGTCCGGATCCTGTACGACCTGAACTCGCGGGAGGTCCGGCTGCGGCAGGACATCGCGGCGCTGGAGGAGAGCCAGCGGCAGTTGCGTTCGGGTGAGCAGGGGCGGCAGGCGGCGTTGGACGAGGCGACGCGGCGGGCCGACGAGTTGGGCATCCTGGCGGGGACGTTGCCGGCGAAGGGTCCGGGGTTGGCGGTGCGGTTCGAGGCCGGTGAGAGGCCGATCTCGGCGTCGCGGGTGTTGGACGCGGTGCAGGAGCTGCGGGGCGCGGGCGCGGAGGCGATGCAGATCTCCGGTGGTGACCGGGCGACGGTGCGGATCATCGCGTCGACGTACTTCCTGGACGGGGAGGGCGGGTCGTTGGTGGTGGACGGGCGTCGGTTGACGGGCCCGTTCACGATCACGGTGATCGGTGATCCGGCGACGATGCGTACGGCGTTGAACATTCCTGGCGGGGTGGTGGCGTCGGTGACGGGTGACGGCGGTAAGTTGATCGTTGAGGATCGTGAGGCTGCCGAGGTTTCGGCGCTGCACGCGCCGATCAAGCTGGAACACGCCCGTCCGGTCTCCTGACCGGCGCGGCTCGCACCGGTGGTTGTCCGGTGCGTCGATGGTGAAGGACGCGTCTGGTGATTCCTGAGGATCTGCGGTATACCGCCGAGCACGAGTGGGTGGCGGGTGACGGTGGCGGCCCGGTGCGGGTCGGCATCACCCACTTCGCGCAGGACGCCCTGGGTGACATCGTGTATGTCCAGCTGCCCGATGAGGGTGCGGTGGTGGCGGCCGGTGAGTCGTTGGGTGAGATCGAGTCGACGAAGAGCGTGTCGGAGATCTACGCCCCGCTCAGCGGTACGGTGGCGGCGCGCAACGAGGCGCTCGGCGACACCCCTGAGGTGATCAACACTGATCCGTACGGTGCGGGTTGGTTGGTGGAGATCACCCCGGACGATCCGGCGGCGGTCGACGGGCTGCTGTCCGCGGACGCGTATCGTGAGCTCACCGAGAGCTGAGTGCGTCCCCTCCGGGCGCGGTGGCTGTGTCCGCGCGTCCGGTTGCCCTGCATTTCGGCGCTGGCTAGGCTCGCCCAGTCGACCGAGAACCCAATAGTTGAGCGTTGCGGAATTGCCTTCCCGGGCACGGGGAGCCAGCCGCCGGGTGTTGGAGTGCCCGGCGGCCAGACCCGCCATTACCCGACGCCGACCGAACAGATCCGTGAGGTGGTCCCATGACGCGCCCAGGCGACGAGTTCCCCCCGCTCGACGTCACTTCGACGCTCAATCTCGGTTCGCTCGACGAAGTGCTGGAAGGGCCGGACACCGATGTGGTGCCGAGCCGGATGTCCGGTTCGTTGCCGCCGGGTATGGCGCTGCTGGTGGTTCGCCGTGGTCCGAATGCGGGTGCCCGGTTCCTGTTGGACCACGATGTGACGACGAGCGGCCGGCACCCGGACAGTGACATTTTCCTGGACGACGTGACGGTGTCGCGGCGGCACGCCGAGTTCCACCGTGACGGTGGCACGTTCACGGTGCGGGACGTGGGGAGCCTGAACGGCACGTACGTGAACCGGGAGCGGGTCGAGGCGGCCACGTTGAGCAACGGTGACGAGGTGCAGATCGGCAAGTTCCGGGTGGTGTTCATCGCCGGTCCGCGCCCGGAGGCGGAGGCCGGCCGGGGGTGAACGAGCCTGCGGCCTCCACGCCGCCCGGGGCGGCCCGTGCCCAACCGTTGATGAGTATCGGTGAGGTGCTGGGCCAGTTGCGGGTGGATTTTCCGGACGTGACCATTTCGAAGTTGCGGTTCCTTGAGGCCGAGGGCCTGGTGGAGCCGCAGCGGACGGCGGCGGGTTACCGGAAGTACAGCTGGGATGACGTGGCGCGGTTGCGTTTTGTGCTGACCGCGCAGCGGGACCAGTATCTGCCTCTGCGGGTGATCCGTGATCAGTTGGCGCAGTGGGACGCGTCCGGGGAGTCGCCGGGTCGGCAGCGGCCGACGTTGGTGGCGGTGGGTCCGGGTGGCGAGGTGCCGGGTCGGGCGTCGGATGAGCCGGCCGAGTCGCCGCAGGTGCGGCTCGGCCGGGCGGATCTGGTGGCGCGCAGTGGTATCGACGAGTCGACGTTGGGTGAGTTGGAGCGGCTCGGTGTGCTGGTGTCGGATCCGCCGGGTTGGTACGACGACGATGCGTTGATCATCGCTCGGGCGGTGGCGGGTCTGGCGGCGTACGGGTTGGAGCCGCGGCATCTGCGGGCCTACCGGACGGCGGCGGACCGGGAGGTCGGTTTGTTCGCGCAGTTGGTGGCGCCGTTGGCGCGGCAGAGTGATCCGGCGGCGCGGGCGCGTGCGGCGGAGACGGCGCGGGAGTTGGTGGCGTTGTCGCAGCAGTTGCACGCGGCGTTGGTGCGGGTGGGGTTGCGGTCGACGTTGGGTCGGTGATCCGGCGGGGGTCGTGGGGAAAGATCTGTCCCGGGAAGCGTGTCGTAGGCTTGCCGGGGTAACCCCTTTCTGGCGCGGGCGTGGTGCAGGTAGCGCATGGGACGGCCGTGTCGCGGTCCGTGTACCGTGCAGGGAAGGGCACGGTGCGGCGTAGGTGACAACGACACGGAGGCGGCGGTGCGCGAGCTGAGCGTGGTCGGAGTTCGGGTGGAGCTGCCCAGCAACCAGCCGATCGTCCTGCTCAGGGAGGTCGAGGGGGACCGCTATCTGCCGATCTGGATCGGCGCGGTCGAGGCGACGGCGATCGCTTACGAGCAGCAGGGGGTCAAGCCGGCCCGGCCGCTGACCCACGATCTTCTGCGGGATGTGCTGGCGGCGTTGAAGGCGCCGTTGCGGGCGGTGGAGATCACCGAGCTGAAGGAGAACGTCTTCTACGCCGATCTGTTGATCGGTGACGGCGTGCGGGTGTCGGCCCGGCCGAGTGATTCCATCGCCTTGGCGTTGCGGGTCGGTGCGCCGATTCGTTGTGCCGAGGAGGTCCTCAGCGAGGCGGGGATCGTGATTCCCGACGAGCAGGAGGACGAGGTGGAGAAGTTCCGCGAGTTCCTGGATCAGGTGCGTCCGGAGGACTTCGCCGGCTGAGTCCGTTCCTTTCCCCCGGGGCGTCACCCAGCGTGACGCCCCGGCGCGTTGGGTGATCTTCGTTGTCGTGGCGCGGCGTGTCGCGACGGTTCCTCCGGGGCAATTCCTGAAGGCGGCTATAGGGTTGCCGTGTCGAGGGGTGCACGTCCCGGAAACGACGTGTCACCGCACTGGCGGGGAGGTTGTCCGGATGCACGAGCCGCGAGATCCCGATCCGGGTACGGAGCTGGACGAGCCGGGTGTGGCGCCGCCGGGGTCGGCGACCGAGGGTGACGACGCCGTGGGCTATCGAGGTGTGACGGCCTGCCACGCGGTGGGGATCAGCTACCGCCAGTTGGACTACTGGGCGCGCACCGGGTTGGTGGTGCCGAGTGTGCGGGACGCGTCGGGTTCGGGCACGCAGCGGTTGTATTCGTTCCGGGACCTGGTGGTCCTGAAGGTCGTGAAGCGGCTGTTGGACGCCGGGGTGTCGTTGCAGAACATCCGGAAGGCGATCGAGGCGCTGCGGTCGCGTGGGGTCGCAGACCTGGCGGGCATCACGTTGATCTCCGACGGCACGACGGTGTACGAGTGCCGGTCGCCGGAGGAGGTGGTCGACCTGTTGCAGGGCGGCCAGGGGGTGTTCGGCATCGCGATCGGTGGGGCGTTCAAGGAGATCCAGGGGTCGCTGTCGCATCTGCCGGCGGAGCCCGCGACGTCGGCGCCGGCGGGGCCGCCGGTGACGTCGGCGGGGGAGTCGGTGGGCGACGAGTTGGCGGCGCGCCGGGCCCGACGCCGGGCTGGCTGAGCGGTCGCTGCGGCTGGGCGACCCCCGGCTGGGCGGTCGCTGCGGCGCGGCCGGGTACGGTCCGGCCGGCGGCTCCGGTGTCGGGGCCGGTGGAGTTCGCCGTGGTCGCGTGGCCCGGTCGTGCGGGTGAGCGCGCGAACTGTCAGGTGGGATCCGGTGACGTGACCCGCCCGGGCTTTTCTCCTGTTTCGTGATGACGCAGGGTATGTACGCGGCTTTCGGGCGACTTGTGTCCGTGGCAGGCCCCTCGACGTGGCGACGTGGTGCGCCCGGGGCGGGTCTGCGCCGTCGCGCCCTCGATCGGCCGGGCGTTTGTGGTGGTCAGCCGCGTGGGGAGGCCGTCGTCGGGGTTGGCCGGCCGCCGGGGTCCGGTGTGGAGCGTCGCGGGGCGCGGAACGCGCCGGCGATGACGGAACGTGTCGGGCCGTGGGCCCATTGTAGATCTGGCGCCCTGCGTAATGTGACTCTGTGTGACCGACGCTGTCGGGCATCCGATAGGGCGGCGGTGACCGCGGCGGCACGACGCGCTATGGTCCCACACGCGGTTCGGCTGATGCGGGTGTCACCAAACGGTTGACGTCGCGCGCCGGGCGGACCGTCTGCCCCTTTGCGCCCACCCCGCGCGAACCCCTCAAGCGGAAGGAACGACCGTGACGGTTACGGAAGAAGCCACCCCCATCTCCCACTACGAGCGCATCGGTGGCGCCAGTTCGGTGAAGGCCGCGGTGGAGCTGTTCTACGACAAGGTGCTGGCGGACCCGGAACTCGCCGGCTACTTCTCCAACGTGGACATGGTGGGTCAGCGCCGGCACCTGGCGTTGATGCTGACGGTGGTGTTGGGCGGGCCCAACGAGTACGCCGGACGGGGTCTCGCCGAGGCGCACCAGCCGCTGAACATCCCGGTGGAGCACTACGCGATGGTGGGCGCGCACCTGACGGCGACGCTGACCGAGCTGGGTGTTCCGGCCGACATCATCACGGACGTGCAGGGTGTGCTGGCGCAGGTGCAGGACCAGGTGGTGGCCGCCGGCGACGGGTCGGGCGCCTGAGCGTGGACGCCGCCCGGCTCAAGCAGAGCTGGTCCCTGGTCGCGGCGCACGGCGACCAGGTGCCGCTCTATTTCTATTCGACGCTGTTCCTGGCGCATCCCGACACCCGGCAGATGTTCCCGACGAACATGGCGGGGCAGCGGGACCGTCTGGTCACGGCGCTGGGGCACATCGTGTCCAACGTGGACCAGGTGGACCGGTTGGTCGGTTTCCTGACCGACCTCGGCGCCGACCACCGTAAGTTCGCGGTGCGCGCGGAGCACTATCCGGCGGTCGGGGAGGCGCTGCTGGCGACGTTGCGGCACTTCCTCGGTGAGCAGTGGACCGAGGACCTGGCCCAGGACTGGGCCGCCGCGTACGGGTTGGTGTCCAAGGTGATGATCGACGCCGCGCAGGCCGCGGAGGCGGTGAACCCGCCGTGGTGGGTGGCGGAGATCGTGGGTCACGAGCGGCGGGGCTTCGACGTGGCGGTGCTGACGTTGCGGCCGCAGTACCTGCTGCCGTTCGCTCCGGGCCAGTCGATCGGGGTGTCGCACCCGGCGGTGCGGTCGTGGCGGTACTACTCCCCGGCGAACGCGCCCCGGGCGGACGGCACGTTGGAGCTGCACGTGCGGGCCGCGCCGGGTGGCGCGGTGTCGTCGCGCCTGGTGTACGGGTGCACGGTGGGGGACCAGATCCACCTGGCGGCGCCGGTGGGTGACCGGTTGACCCTGTGGTCGGCGGGGTCGGCGGACCTGCTGCTGTTGGCCTCGGGCACGGGCTGGGCGCCGGTGAAGGCCCTTGTGGAGCAGGTCGCGGCGGAGGGTTCGCGGCGCACGGTGGACCTGTACGTGGGTGCCCGGTCGCGCAGCGAGTTCTACGACAGCGACGCGATCGACAAGTTCGCGTCGTCGTTTCCGTGGTTGACCGTGACGTACGTGGTGGGCGCGGACCTGCACCGTCCGGGTGAGTTCACGCATCCGGTGGACCGGGCGTTGGCCGACGGCGACTGGCGCTCGCGGCACGTGTACGTGTGCGGTTCGGACGAGATGGTGTCGCATTCACTGTCGGCGCTGGCCCGGGCCGGCTACCACGCCGGTCAGTTGCACCACGAGGGGCTCGGCACGCACTGGTACGGCCCGGCGTGGCGGACGGCCATGGAGCAGGCGTCCGCTCCTGACAATTCCGGAGGTGCCCGGTGAGCGCGAGGAGTGAGCTTGCGAGCCCCGCAGTCGCGAACGAAACGGCGACGCTCGTGAGCGCGAGGAGTGAGCTTGCGAGCCCCGCAGTCGCGAACGAAAGGCGGTCCCGGTGAGCGCTACCCCGATCAGCAGGTACGACGGTGTGCACGTCTCGGGCGGTGTGCAGGTGCGGATGACCGCCGACCGGGTGCGGCGGTGGGAGTTCGGCACGGCCTCGTTCACCCGTCGGGGGTACGACAACGCCGATGTCGACCGGTTCCGGATGCAGGTGGCCGACGAGTTGGACCTGCTCGCGGCGCAGATCGCGAATCTGCGGGCGGAGAACGAGCGGCTCAACGACCATCTGGAGCTGCACCGGCACGGGGTGCTCCCGAGCGCGCCGGCGGCGGCGGCCGTGCCGGCGGCGAAGGAGGTGAACCTGCTGTCGGCGGCGCAGCGGGAGGCCGAGCAGATCATCGCGCAGGCGCACGACTACGCCCGGCGGGTCGCCGAGTACGCCCGGGTGCAGTACGAGAGCTACATGCGGGCGGCGGCGGAGGAGGCCCGGCAGGAGGCGGAGCGGGCGGTGCAAGACTACCGCGCGACGGCCGGGCCGAACTTCGACGACGGGGTGGCGGCCCGGGAGGCGCTGCGGATCTACGGCGAGATGATGATCTCGCACATGCAGGCGGCGGCCCGGCATCTCGACGACGGCACCGAGCAGTTGGCCCGGACGATGGAGCGGTTGGCCCGTGACGGTGGCGCGCCGCCGGTCGGGTCGGGTGGCGCGCCGCCCGTGGGGGCGGGTGCCGCGCGGGGCGCGTTGCCCCGGCACGGTCAGCGCTGACGTCGGTCGTCCGGGTCGGTCCGTGCACCGGGGCCGGCCCGGGCGGTCAGCCGGCGGTGACGGAGGCGATCGCTTCGGCGATGGTGGTGTCGCCGCCGACCAGTTCCAGGACCAGCCCGGCGGTGCGGGGCTCGTAGAGCAGGGCCACCAGGACGCGGGCGACGTCGGTGCGGGTGACGGCGCCGGGCGGCACGTGCCGGGCGAGGGTGATCCGCCCGGTGGGCGGGTCGTCGGTGAGCCGGCCGGGTCGCAGCACCGTCCAGTCGAGGTCGCGGCCGGTGAGGTCGTCCTCGGCGGCCTTCTTGGCCCGCAGGTACGCCGCGAACACCTCGTCGGTGCCGGTGGGCGGCTCGTCTTCCACGCCCATGGCGGAGACCAGCAGGTAGCGGCGGACGCCGGCGCGTTCGGCGGCGTCGGCGAGCAGCACGGCGGCGGCCCGGTCGACGGTGTCCTTGCGGGCGGCGCCGCTGCCGGGACCGGCCCCGGCAGCGAAGATCGCCGCGTCGGCGCCGTCGAGGTGCCCGGCGAGTTCGTCGACGCCGACGTGTTCCAGGTCGGCGACGACGGGACGGGCGCCGGCGGCGGTGAGCGCGGCCGCGTGCTCGGGGTTGCGGATGAGGCCGACGGCGGTGTCGCCGCGCCCGGCGAGTTCCCGGTGGGTGAGTTGGGCGATCTTGCCGTGGCCTCCGGCGATGACGACGCGCATACCTGCCAACCTAGTCGCCGCTGCGGTGCGGCGGGCGGGGTCGCGGGGGCCGGCGGGGTGTTCGCCGGGGCGCGGGTCGTTGAGGCAGCATGGACGGGTGACGGAGACGATCGACGCGCTGGCGGGCCTGGTGGCCGGCGGTGGTGTCGTGGTGTTGAGCGGCGCGGGCCTGTCCACCGAGTCGGGCATCCCGGACTACCGGGGGCCCAGCGGGGCGGCGCGGCGGCACACCCCGATGACCTATCAGGTGTTCACCCGGGACGCGCACGCGCGGCGGCGTTACTGGGCGCGCAGCCACCTGGGGTGGCGGGTGATCGCGCGCGCGGCGCCGAACGACGGGCACCGGGCGGTGGCCCGCCTGCAGCGCGGTGGCCTGGTCGACGGGGTGATCACGCAGAACGTCGACGGGTTGCACACCGCGGCGGGCAGCTCGCGGGTTGTGGAGTTGCACGGTCGCCTCGACGAGGTGGTGTGCCTGGACTGCGGCAACCAGACGTCGCGGGAGGAACTGGACCGGCGGCTGCGGGAGGCGAACCCGGGGTTCGACGCGCGGGTCGCGGCGGTGAACCCGGACGGTGACGTGGATCTCGCCGACGACGAGGTGGCCCGGTTCCGCACGGTCGACTGCGGGTTCTGCCGCGGGGGCGTGCTCAAGCCCGACGTGGTGTTCTTCGGCGAGACGGTGCCGGCACCGCGGGTGGCCCGCTGCTTCGACATGGTGCAGCGGGCGCGGCTGCTGCTGGTGCTGGGGTCGTCGTTGACGGTGATGTCGGGACGACGCTTCGTGCTGCGGGCGGCGAAGCTCGGCATACCGGTGGTGATCGTCAACCAGGGGCCGACGCGGGGCGACGGGTACGCGGCGTTGACCATCGACAAGCCGTTGGGCCGGTTGTTGCCGGCGTTGGCCGACCGGACGGTGGGGGACGGTGGCATGGGCGTGGCGCCGGCCGGGCTGACCGCGGTGCGGTAGCCCGCCCGCCCCGGTGACGGCCGTCGTCGCCTGCTTCAACCGGCGGCGCGGGGCTGGTCGATGACCCACCGCCAGGTGCCGTCGGGGCGGCGGCGGGCCACCTCGACGGTGACGCCGCCGCCGTCGAGCCGGGTGGAGGTCAACGCCAGGTCCCCGGCGCGCAGGGTCGGGCGCGGCTCGCCGGGGGTGAAGGTGGGCCGGTCGGCCAGCAGCGCCGTGAACGCGGCGCGGATGGCCTGCGTGCCGGTGGCCGGGCCGGCGGGGGTGGCCAGCACCGCGTCGGGCTCGTAGAGGGCGAGCAGGCCGTCGACGTCACCGGCGTTGGCGCGGGCGACGAAGAACCGGCCGAGGTCCTCGGGGGTGGTCGCGGGTTCGGGGTGGGTCGCGGACTCGGGCATCTGTCACACCTCCACAGCTCACCGTGATCGTCCTGCGGGGGTACGACATCCGCCGGGGAACCGGGCGCTGGTAGCGTTGACCATGCCGGTACCACCCACGTGGGAGAGACCGCCCAGCAGCATCTCGGGCGGCGCCGAAGGGGCAAATCCTCCCCGGAACCTCTCAGGCAAAAGGACCTCGTGGGCAGGCACTGTGGAGCGCTGCGCGGCGCGACAGAGGGGGAGGCCGACCTGTCGACCTCGCCTCAGGGGAGCGCCGCCCATGACCGCAGAGCAGTTCGCCGCCCGCCACATCGGCCCCGAACCGGCCGACGAGCGCCGGATGCTGGAGGCCGTCGGCTACGGCTCGATCGACGAGCTGATGGACGCGGCGATCCCCGAGGTGATCCGCTGGCACGGCACCCTGGACCTGCCGGAGCCGGCCACCGAGCACGACGCCCTCGCCGAGTTGCGGGCTCTCGCCGCCCGCAACACGGTGGCCGTGTCCATGATCGGTCTGGGCTACCACGGCACGCACACCCCGGCGGTGATCCGCCGCAACGTGCTGGAGAACCCGGCCTGGTACACGGCGTACACGCCGTACCAGCCGGAGATCAGCCAGGGGCGGCTGGAGGCGCTGCTGAACTTCCAGACGATGGTCACCGACCTGACCGGGCTGGCCACCGCGAACGCCTCGATGCTCGACGAGGGCACCGCGGCGGCCGAGGCGATGACCCTCGCCCGCCGCGCGTCGAAGAGCAAGAGCCCGGTGTACGTCGTCGACGCCGACACGCTGCCGCAGACCATCGCGGTGATCACCAGCCGGGCCGAGCCGCTCGGCATCGACGTGCGGGTCGTCGACGTCGAGCGCGACGAGCTGCCGGCGGAGTTCTTCGGCCTGCACCTGCAGTACCCGGGGGCGTCGGGGGCGGTGCGCGACCACGCCGGCCTGGTCGAGGCGGCGCACGCCGTGGGGGCGCTGGTGACCGTGGCGGCGGATCTGCTGGCCCTGACGCTGCTGCGCCCGCCGGGGGAGATCGGCGTGGACATCGCCGCCGGCACCACGCAGCGTTTCGGCGTGCCGATGGGCTTCGGCGGGCCGCACGCCGGCTACCTGGCGGTGCGCTCGGGGCTGGAGCGGATGCTGCCTGGGCGCCTCGTGGGGGTGTCCCGCGACGCCGACGGCAACCCGGCGTACCGGCTGGCGTTGCAGACCCGCGAGCAGCACATCCGCCGGGAGAAGGCGACCAGCAACATCTGCACCGCCCAGGTGCTGCTCGCGGTGATGGCCGGCATGTACGCCGTGTACCACGGCCCCGACGGGCTGCGCGCCATCGCGGCGCGTACCCACGAGATGGCGGCGCGGCTCGCGGCCGGGCTGCGCGCCGGTGGGGTGGGCGTGGCGGACGTCGCGTTCTTCGACACCGTCACCGCGACGGTGCCCGGCCGGGCCGCCGAGGTGGTGGCGTCCGCCGCGCAGCGGGGGGTGAACCTGCGGCTGGTCGACGCCGACCGGGTGGGGATCTCCTGCGACGAGACGACCACGCCGGCGCACCTGGCGGCCGTGTGGGCCGCGTTCGGCGTGGACGCTGTCAGCGGCGACGTGGACGTGGCGCTGCCCACCGACCTGGCCCGCACGTCGGACTTCCTGACCCACCCGGTGTTCCGCAGCCACCACTCCGAGACGGCGATGCTGCGCTACCTGCGGCGGCTGTCGGACTTCGACTACGCCCTGGACCGGGGGATGATCCCGCTCGGGTCGTGCACGATGAAGCTCAACGCCACCACCGAGATGGAGCCGGTGAGCTGGGCGGAGTTCGCTCACATCCACCCGTTCGCGCCGCAGGCGCAGACCGCCGGCTACCGGGAGATGATCTCGCAGCTGGAGGCGTGGCTGGCGGAGGTGACCGGTTACGACGCGGTCAGCGTGCAGCCCAACGCCGGCTCGCAGGGCGAGCTGGCCGGTCTGTTGGCCATCCGGGCGTACCACCGCGGCCGCGGCGAGGGGCACCGGGACGTGTGCCTGATCCCGTCGTCGGCGCACGGCACGAACGCGGCCAGCGCGGTGATGGCCGGCATGCGGGTCGTCGTGGTGGGCTGCGACGCCGACGGCAACGTCGACCTGGTCGACCTCGACGCGAAGATCGACAAGCACCGCGACGCCCTCGCCGCGATCATGGTGACCTACCCGTCGACGCACGGGGTGTACGAGACGGGCATCGCGCAACTGTGCGCGAAGGTCCACGACGCCGGCGGTCAGGTGTACGTCGACGGGGCGAACCTCAACGCGCTGGTCGGGTTCGCCAAGCCGGGCAGGTTCGGGGCGGACGTGTCGCACCTGAACCTGCACAAGACGTTCTGCATCCCGCACGGCGGCGGCGGGCCGGGTGTCGGGCCGGTGGCGGTGCGGGCGCATCTGGCGCCGTTCCTGCCCGGCGACCCGCTCGGCGCGCACGTCGACGGCAGGCCGGCCATCTCGGCGGCCCCGTACGGGTCGGCGGGGATCCTGCCGATCCCGTGGGCGTACCTGCGGATGATGGGGGCGGCGGGGCTGGCCCGGGCGACCGGCGTGGCGGTGCTGGCGGCGAACTACGTGGCGGCGCGGCTGCGCGCCCACTATCCGGTGCTGTACGCCGGCAACAAGGGCCTGGTGGCGCACGAGTGCATCCTGGACCTGCGGCCCCTGACGAAGGCGACCGGGGTGAGCGTGGACGACGTGGCGAAGCGGCTGATCGACTACGGCTTCCACGCGCCGACGATGTCGTTCCCGGTGGCGGGGACGCTGATGGTGGAGCCGACCGAGAGCGAGGACCTGGCCGAGCTGGACCGGTTCTGCGACGCGATGATCGCCATCCGGGCGGAGATCGACAAGGTGGGCTCCGGGGAGTGGCCGGCCGGCGACAACCCTCTGGCCAACGCGCCGCACACGGCGGCGATGGTGTCCGGGGACGAGTGGCCGCACCCGTACCCGCGGTCGGTGGGGGCGTACCCGGGCGGGGTGGACCGGGCCGGGAAGTACTGGCCGCCGGTGCGGCGCATCGACGGCGCGTACGGCGACCGGAACCTGGTGTGTTCCTGCCCGGCGCCGGAGGCGTTCGAGAGTTGATGTCGCGTCACGCCGGGGCGGTCGTGGTGCCGCCCCGGCGGGTGCGCCGACCTGGGCGGCGGGTGTCCCGAACCGGGGGACTAGCCTGGGTCGACGCCAAAATGGTGCGTGACGGAGCGTGACAGGTTAGGCGACGAGGGCGTGTCGGGCCGGGCCGCGGTGCGGGGCGATGGTCCTGCCGTCGGGGAGTAGTTCGCCGGTGTCCTCGAAGACGATGACACCGTTGCAGAGCAGGCTCCAGCCCTGCTCAGGGAAGCAGGCGATGACCCGGGCGGCTTCCCGGTCGGTCGCTTCGGCGGAGGGGCAGGTGGGTTGGTGCTGGCACATCGGGATCTCCGGACTGTGGGGGCACTGTGTCATGGTTCACATGACCAGTGACGCACAGTACCAAGCGAAAGTGGCCGGCATCGAGCAGGTATGCGCGTGGTTTTCGGGAAATCCACTGAACGGATGAGGCAGAATGGGCCAGACGGCGTGGAAACGCTCCCACGGACGATAGCGGTCGATGTGCCGGCGGCGCCGGCCGCGTGCCGCCGTACCCTCGTCGAGCGGGCTCGCTGGCAGTGGCGCCCCGCCGACGGCGGCGACCCGGCGGCGCTGGCACAGGAGTTCCTGGCCGCGCACGGCCTGCCCCTGCACGACCTGGCGCGCCCCGCCGCCGGTCACGACCCCGCCGGAGCCTGCGGGGCGGCCCTCTACGTCTCCGCCGCCGCCGGCGCCGCCCTGCTCGGCGCGCCGCCCGGGGCGGCCAACCCCGTCCCGGCGCTGCCGGAGGTCGCCGTGGTCGTCTACGGCCACGGTCCGGCCGGCGCGCCGGCCGCCTCGCACGCCCGGTGGCGGCTGGGCGGGTGGGCGGAGAGCTGGACCCCCCGCCAGCACGCCGACGCCGTGACCGCCGTCCGCGCCGCCATCGGCCGCGGCGACGTCTACCAGGTCAACCTCGTCGGGCACGCCGCCGCCCCGTACACCGGCGACCCGCTGCCCGCCCTGGGCCGGCTGGCCGCGCTGCCCGGCGCCCGCTACGGCGGCACCCTCACCGGGCCGGGCTGGGCGATCGGCTGCGCGAGCCCGGAGACGCTGGTCGAGCTGGCCGACGGGCGGCTGGTCACCCGGCCGATCAAGGGCACCCGGCCGGCCACCGCCGCCGGCCGCGCCGAGCTGCTGGCCTCGGCGAAGGAACGCGCCGAGCACGTCATGATCGTCGACCTCGAGCGCAACGACCTGGCCCGGATCGCCCGCACCGGCAGCGTGCGGGTCGACGAGCTGTTCGCCGTACGCCGCTGGTGCGACCTGTGGCAGGCCGAGTCGACGGTGTCGGCGGCGCCCGCCGACGGGCTCGGCCTGGCCGACCTGCTGCGCGCGGTCTGCCCGGGCGGCTCGGTCACCGGCGCCCCGAAGCTCGCCGCGCTGGCGCACATCGCCGCCCTCGAGCCGGTCGGGCGGGGCGCGAGCATGGGCGCCCTCGGCTGGGTCGCCCCGGGGCGCATCGACCTGGGGCTGACCATCCGCACCGCCGCCGTGGACGCCGACCGCGTGCACGTCTGGGCGGGCGGGGGCATCACCTGGGGCAGCGACCCCGACGCCGAGGTCGCCGAGGCCGCCGCGAAGACCGGCCCCGTGCGCGCCGCGCTCGCCGGGCGCTGACCCGCGCTCGCCGGCGGGCACCCCGCCGCCCCGTGCGGACGGGGCAGCGGGCGGATCTCCTACAGTCGGTGATCGTGCTCTACGGCAGACACGCGGAAATCAGCGCGCTCGACGAGGTGATCACCCGGGCCCGCGACGGCTGCGGCGGCGCGGTGGTGTTGCGGGGTGAGGCAGGCGTGGGCAAGACGGCCCTGCTCGACGCGGCGGCCACACGAGGCGGCGCGATGCGCGTGCTGCGCACCACCGGCGTCGAGGCCGAGGCCGACCTCGCGTTCGCAGCGCTGCACCAGGTGCTGTGGCCGGTGACCGGCTCGCTCGACGCGCTGCCCGAACCGCAGCGCGACGCGGTGCGCGCGGCACTGGGGCTCGCCGCGGACACCGCCGGCGACCGGTACCTGCTGGGCGCTGGCGTGCTCTCGCTGCTGGCCGAAGCCGCCACGCCGGACGGGCTGATCTGCGTCATCGACGACTTCCAATGGGTCGACCGGGCCTCGGCCGACGCGCTGCTGTTCGCCGCCAGGCGGCTGGGGACGGAAAAGGTCGCGATGTTGTTCGCCGTACGCGGGGACGCTCCGGTCAAGGGTGTGCCCCGGACGGTGCGGGTGCGGGGCCTGCCCGGTGCCGCGGCGGCCGAGATGCTGGCGTCGCGCAGCGGCGTGCGGCCCGCTGTGGCGCGGGAACTCGTCACGCTGACCCGCGCGAACCCGCTCGCCCTGGGCGAGATCGCCGCCCGCCTGACACCCGCGCAGCTCGCCGGGCGCGAGCCGCTGCCCGACCCGCTGCCCGGTGGTGCCCGGCTGTTCGGCGATCAGGTGGCCGCGTTGTCCGCCGCCGCCCGGCTGCTCGCGCTGGTCGCCGCCGTGGAGGCCGACCTCGACCTGGTCCTGCGCGCCACCGACCGGTTGTCCGCCGAGCGGACGACACGGCCCGGGAAGAACCTGGGAACCCCGACGGGGCGGACGGCGCTGGCCGAGCTGGAGGAGTCCGGCCTGGCCGAACTCTCGGGCACGCGCGTGCGCTTCCGCCATCCGCTGATCCGGTCGGCGGTGTACGAGGCGGCCACCCCCGCCGAGATCCGCCGGGTGCATGCCGTGCTCGCGGAGCTCACCGAGGGTGACCGTCGCGCCTGGCACCTGGCCGGCGCCGCCATGGGCCAGGACGAGCGGGTCGCCGCCGAGCTGGTGGCCGCCGCGCAGCGGGCGCGCGACCGCGGTGGGTACGGCACCGCCGCCACCGCGCTGGCCCGGGCCGCCGAGCTGACCCCCGAGCCGCCCGCCCGAGCCGCCCGCCTGAAGGACGCCGCCATCGCGGCCTGGCTCGGCGGCCGCCCTGGGCAGGCGGAGTCGCTGCTGGCCGAGGCCCGCGACCACGCCGGCGCGGACGCCGGCCTCGCCATGGAGATCGCCCAGCTCCGCGGCCGCTTCGAGCTGAACTCCGGCAACGCCGCCGAGGCCGTGCGGATCCTGGCGGCGGGTGACAGCCTGGAGATGCTGGCCGACGCCGCGGAGGCCGCCTCGTACGTCGGCGACACGGCTGCCGTCATCGCGCTCGGGCGCAGGGCGGCAGCGCACCCGGAGGGATTCCTGCGGGACACGGTGGCCGGGATCGGCCTGACGCTGGACGGCGACGCTGCCGGGCCGGGCCTGCTGCGGCGGGCGCTGACGCGGGTCGGCGAGCTCAGGGAGGCGGCGGAGTACCTGTGGGCGGCGGCCGCGGCCAGCCAACTGGGCGAGTCGGATCAGGCGACCGAGATGGCCGAGCGGGCCGGACGGGTGGCCAGGGTGTCGGGGATGACCGGGCAACTGCCGGTCGTGCTGGAGTTCGTGGCGACAGCCGATCGCCTCGCCGGGCGGTTGGCGGACAGCCAGGCCGTCTCCGAGGAGGGCCTGGAACTGGCGCGCGAGGCCGGCTACGAGAACACCGTGGCGGCGCACCTGGCCAACCTGGCGGTGCTGGCGGCGCTGCGGGGCGAGGAGGAAACCTGCGAACGGCGGGCCCGCGAGGCGCTGGCCATCGCCGTACCGCATCGGGTCGGTCTGCGGGTGGGCGTCGCCGCGTACGCGCTGGCGCTGCTCGACCTGGGCCTGGGGCGCTACGCGACGGCGCACGACCGTTTCACGGCCATCGCCGCGGCGGGACCGGGTGCCGGGCATCCCACGGTGGTGTGGCGGACGGCGCCCGACCGCGTGGAGGCCGCCGTGGGCGCGGGCGACGAGGTGGGTGCGCGGGCGGCGCTGGAGGCGTACGAGCGGTGGTCGGCGCACGCGGCGACGCCTGAGTCGCGCGCCCTGCTGGCCCGGTGCCGGGGCCTGGCCGAGTCGAACGAGGACGCCTTCGGCGAGGCGTTGCGGCTGCACACCAACCCGTTCGAGGCGGCCAGGACGGCTCTGCTGCTGGGTGAGCGCCTGCGCCGCGCGCAGCGGCCGGGCGAGGCACGGGCGCATCTGCGGACGGCGTGGGAGACGTTCGAGCGGGCGGGCGCGCGGCCGTGGGCGAGGCGCGCGCAGGGTGAGCTGCGGGCGGCGGGCGAGAGCGGGCAGGCCCCACCCTCGGCCGTGCTCGACGCGCTGACCCCGCAGGAGTTGCGCATCGCGGGCCTGGTCGCCGACGGGTTGTCGAGCAAGCAGATCGCCGCCCAGCTCTTCCTGAGCCCGCGCACGGTCGAGTACCACCTGTACAAGATCTATCCGAAGCTGGGCATCGGATCGCGTACGGAACTGGCGCGGCTGGTAGTTCTACGGAAGGCACCGGCGGCGGAAGCGGACATGCTTTGAGGCATGCATGACGTGAACATCTGGAGTGAAGAGTTCGGGGCCGTCACGGACGCGCCGATCCTGTTGATCATGGGTTCGATGTCGCAGGGGGTCCTGTGGCCGGACGAGTTCGTCGGCCGCCTTGTCGCCGGCGGCCGACGGGTGATCCGGTACGACCACCGGGACACCGGCATGTCGGGCACGGTCGACTTCGCGGCGCAGCCCTACACGTGGGACGAGATCAAGAACGACGTGTACCGCGTGCTGGACGCTCACGGCCTGGAGAGCGCGCACGTGGTCGGCCACTCGGCGGGCGGGCTGCTCGGCCAGTACGTCGCGGTGGAGCGGCCGGAGCGGGTGCGCTCGCTGACTGTCATCGGCTCCTCCCCGCTCGGCGGCGGCGAGGGTCAGGTGATCATGCGGGCGCTGCTCGGGCAGCCGCAGTCCGAGGGGAGTCTGCCCGAGCCGGCGGCGGAGTTCGTGGCCTTCTACCGCGCGCTGATGGCCGCCCCACCGGCGCAGGACCGACGCGCCCGGATCGAGAGCATGATCGCCGAGCAGCGCCTGCTGCACGGCACCGGGCTGCCGTTCGACGAGGACGCGGCGCGCCGGCTGCAGGAACGGATCTACGACCGGGCCGGCGACCTGTCGGCGGCGGCCAACCACCGGCTGGCCGCGGCGGCCAAGCCGGACTTCGAGCCGGTGGGCGTGCTGCACCAGGTGAAGGCGCCCACGCTGGTCATCGAGGGCAGCCACGAGCCGGTCAAGCCGGGCCACGGCGCAGTCATCGCCGAGCAGATCCCGGGGGCGCGGCTGATGATCGTGGCGGGCATGGGCCACACGCTGCCGCCGGAGGTGCACGAGGAACTGGCCACCGCCATCCTCGCGCATACGGCCGGGTGACGCCTGCCCGTACGGTCCCGGCCACGATCGAGTACGCGCGCCTACTCAAGGGTCAAGGCGCCGGTCTCGCGCGATTTCCGCCAAGACCGGCATCCCGCAGACCTCGCCGCACCGCTGCCTCGCAGACGACACGGGGGTGACCGTTCAGAGCCGAGCAGCCCGCGTTACACGTCGAATGACCGTTTCCTGCGTCCTATCTGACATCGAGGGCCAACTTCCCGACGTAGTGATCGTTCAGAGCACGATGCGCATCCGCGACTCGCTCCAACGGGAACGTCCGGGCGACGTGGACCTCGAAGGAGCTCGCCTCGATGATCGCGTTCAGCCGATCGGTGGCGGTGCGGCTTCGGTCCCCGTCGAAGGAGGACACCATCGCGCCCAGCGACTTTGCGGGCATAGGCAGGACACCGGTCGGCCAGGCGATCCGCCCCGAGTTCTTGATCGCGCGGAGCGACCGTTCGGCAGTCTCGCCTCCCACGGTGACCAGAGCCGCATCAAGCCCGCCCGGTGCGAACTCGAGAGCCGCCGCCAACACGTCGTCTTTGCGACCGTCGACGGCGTCGTCGGCGCCCAGTCGGCGGGCCAGGGCGACACCGTCGTCGCCGGAGGCCACGGCCAACACCCGGATGCCGCTGTGCCGCGCCAGCTGCACGGCCAGGTGCCCGATGCCCCCACTTGCGCCGAAGACCATGAGCGTCTGGCCCGGCCGCAGGCCGAGCAGATCGACGCCGCTCAGCGCGGTCAGGGCATCCCAGGCCATCGCGCCGGCCTGTTCGGTCGGCATCCGCTCGGGCACGCGCGCCACGAACTCCGCCTCGACGACGCCGTACTCGGCGTAGAAGCCGCCCCGCGGTACCGGCATCGTCGCGGCGTAGACACGCTCGCCCACATCGAACCGGGTGACGTTGCGTCCGACCGCGGCCACCGTGCCTGCCGCGTCCCAGCCGAGGACATAGGGGAAGGTCGAGGCGACACCGAAGGCACCGTCGTAGTGGCCCTCCCGCTCGACCGCGTCCCAGGACCCGACCCCTGCGAACTCCACCCGGATGAGAACGTCGTCGTCGCCGACCTCCGGGAGCGGTATCCGGCGCGAGGAGAGTTCGTCGACTCCGCCGAACCGGTCGAGAACGACCGCGTTCATCTGCGGCACCATGCTTGCGCCGCCCGCTGTGCGTTCGACTCTGCTGTCCATCGGTCCTCCGATTTACTTGAGTGAATCAAGGATCATTGGATCACGACTATTTGAGCGGATCAAGTAAATCGTCTAGGCTGGGAGCCGTGGCGCTGCCGAACGGGCCCGTAAGCACCTCGTCCGACGCCGAGGCCGTCTTGTTCGACCTCGTCGACGTGTACGACCGTGCCTACGAAGCGGCCGCGGCCGAGCTGTCGCTCAGCTCGGCGCAGGCCTGTGTGCTCGGGCGACTCGACGAGCGACGGGGCATGGGCGCCCTGGCCGAGGAACTCGGCTGCGACGCCTCCAACATCACCCAGATCGTCGCGCGTCTCGAAGCGCTCGGCCTCGTGGTCCGCGAACCGAACCCCCGGGACCGCCGCGCACGACTCGTCGCGCGAACCCCCCGAGGAGACGAGGTCAACCGCCGGTTCGAGACAGCCTTCACCTTCGCCCGCACAGCGGTCGGACGCCTCACACCCGACGAGCAGGACCAGTTGACGGCGCTGCTGCGAAAAGCGCTGGGCTGACGCCCGGCGCCCAGGGAGTGGGTGCCGGGCGCACGCCGTCCGGAGCAACGGGCACCCGCGCCCATCCGACCCCCAGCGCCCTCAGATCAAGTCCTCAGCGTTGGTTCCTCGCTGGAGGCCGCGGGCTGCCCCTGTTCCTCGCCGTGATCCGACTCGTCGCCGAATCGACGCACGGTGCACCGACAATATTTCTTGTCTTGACAGCTCAATCTGTCGGTGCGAGGCTTCTCGCATGTTCCTCCGCGAGGGGAACGGCGAAGCGGCCCGCGCTCGCCTGCACGGGGCCACACACCAGGGAGACAGCCATGGAGATCAGCGTCCACACCTTCGTCAGCCTCGACGGCGTCATGCAGGGCCCGGGCGGGGCCGAGGAGGACACCAGCGACGGCTTCACCCGCGGCGGCTGGCTCGTGCCGCACAGCCAGGCCGGGCAGCTCGACTGCGTCGACCGGTGGTTCCGGCAGGCCGACGCCTTCCTGCTCGGCCGCACCACCTTCGAGCTGATGCGCGGCTACTGGCCGCAGGTCACCGACCCCGACAACCTGGTGGCCACCGCCCTCAACACCTGGCCGAAGTACGTCGTCAGCAACACCCTCGCCGACGCCGACGCCGCGTGGGGGAACACCAGCGTGCTGCGCGGCGACGACATCGTTGCCCAGGTGCGCCGGCTCAAGGAGCGGCCGGGCGGCGAGCTGCAGGTGCACGGCAGCTGGCGGCTGGTGCGCACGCTGCACGACGCGGGCTCGTCGACACCTACCGGCTGCTGCAGTTCCCGGTCGTCCTCGGCGAGGGCAAGCGCCTGTTCGCCGAGGGAGCCGCGCCGGCGTCGTACCGCATCACCGAGTCGGAGGTGGCGAGCGGCGGCGCGGGTGCGGTCGCGCTGACCCTGCGCCGGACCGGGCTCGGCACCACGACCTCCGGCGAGTTCGTGGTGCGCGACGGCAGCGAGGCCGTGGCGTGAGCGCGGCGGCGCCCGAGCGAGGTCCGCGCCGCCCGGCGCGCCGTCGTAGCGAGACGTTCCGGGGTCGGCCGATCCGGTGGGAGAGTCGTGCGGGCCGGCTCACGCGGGTGCGCTGGTCACGCGAATCAGGTTGCCGGCGGGATCACGGAAAGCGCAGTCGCGGACCCCGTAGTCCTGTTCGATGGGTTCCTGGACCACCTCGACACCTGCGGCCTGGAGACGGTCGAAGAGCCCGTCGAGGTCGTCGGTGGCCAGCGTGACGGCGGTGTAGACGCCCTTGGTGATGAGTTGCAGGATGATACGGCGCTCCTCCTCGGTGACGCCCGGATCGGCTGCCGGCGGGTGCAACACGATGGAGGTGTCGGGCTGTCCGACAGGGCCGACGGTGATCCATCGCATGTCCGCGTAGCCGGCGTCGCCGCGGACCTCGAAGCCCAGTACGTCGCGGTAGAAACCCAGAGCGGCCTCGGGATCGGTGTGCGGGAGGAAGGCGTGCTGGATGGTGATGTTCATGCCCGTCAGGCTATGAAGGACCACCGGGGCGGGCTTCTCGATTCTTGACCGGTCTGGTCACCTGCTTGCTCAGGCACGGCGGAATACCCGCCGCGGCCCGGGAATGGTCACGTCGGTAGACGCTCGGGGGCACGCCGACCAGCTCGGTGAACCTCGTGCTGAACGTGCCCAGCGAGGAGAAGCCCACCTCGAAACACACGTCCGTGACGCTGAGGTCGCCGCGGCGCAGCAGCGTCATCGCCCGTTCGATCCGCCGGGTCATCAGGTACGAGTACGGAGACTCGCCGTAGACGCGGCGGAACTCCCGGCTCAGGTGCCCGATCGACAGGTGCGCCCCACGGGCCAGTGTCTCGAGGTTCAGCGGCTTCGCGTACTCGCGATCGATCCGGTCGCGGACCCGACGGATCACGGCGATGTCGCGCAACCGTTGCGCCTGCGCACGCCCGACACCCACGCACACCATCGTTGCACCCCGCACCCGCCACGCGGGCGACCGGGCGGCAGGTGCGGGGTGTCTCGCGCAAGCACGGGGCGGGCATCGATCAAGAATCGAGAAGCACCAGCATCCGCGGCACAGTTAGCGTCACTATCACCTCACAGCGACAACGGCCAGGGAGCGACGCGATGAGCACGAGCAGCAATGCGACGAGCGGGACCAGGACGTACGCCTTCTCCGAGGACGAACGCGCTGCCATGAAGGAACGCGCCGCGGAACTGAAGAAGGAGGCGGGCCGCGGTCGTCGCAACAAGGCAGCCGCCGAGGAACTCGACGTGCTGTCGAAGATCGCGGAGATGGAGCCGGCGGACCGTGCACTGGCCGAACGCATCCACGCCATCGTCACCACCAACGCTCCGCAACTGTCGCCGAAGCTGTGGTACGGACAGCCGGCCTACGCCAGGAAAGGCAGGGTCGTGTGTTTCTTCCGTAGCGGGCACGTGGATAAGGAGCCCTACTCGACCTTCAGCTTCACCGCCGAAGCCAACCTCGCCGACGGCAGCGGCCTGTGGCCCACGTCCTTCGGCGTGAGCGACCTCAGCGACGAAGCCGCAAACACCATCACCACCCTCGTCAAGAAGGCCGTGAGCTGACGTACCGCGCGCCTCCGCGATACCGAGCCGCGGCTGCACCATCGGCTGGAGATCAGTCGGCGACGGCTGGCGTCGCGGGGCCGTCAGCGGCGGTCGGCGAAGCCGTCCAGCGCCGCCACGACCCGCTCGGCCATGCCGTGCCCGCTGCCGTGCCCGGCGCGGTCCAGCAGTTCCAGGCGCGCGTCCGGCCAGGACCGCGCCAGCAGCCACGGAACGTCGGGCGGGCTGCTGATGTCGAGGTTGCCGTGCAGCAGCACGCCGGGGATGCCGGTCAGCCGCCCCGCGCCGCGCAGCAACTCGCCGTCGGTCAGGAAGCACGCGTGCCGCCAGTAGTGGGTGACCAGGCGGGCGAACACCATCCGGAACACCGGGTCGGCGTAGCGGGCATCGGGCCGGTGTCCGGGCACGGTGGCGACGTGGGTGTCCTCCCAGTCGCACCAGTCCCGCGCGGCCCGGTCCCGCACCGCCGGGTCCGGATCGGCCAGCAGCCGGGCGTACGCGTCGGCCAGGTCGCCGTCGCGGTCGGCCGGCGGCACGCCGTCGCGGAACCGGGACCATTCCGCGGGGAAGACCCGCCCCATGTCCCGGGTGATCCACTCGATCTCCCGCCGGGTGCCGGCCGTGACGCTGAACAGCACCAGCTCGCTGACCCGCTGCGGCTGCCGCTGGGCGTACGCCAGGCCGAGGGCGGAGCCCCAGGAGGCGCCCAGCACCAGCCAGCGGTCCACCCCCAGGTGCTCGCGCAGCAGTTCGATGTCGGCGATCAGGTGGTCGGTCGTGTTGGTGGACAGGTCCACCGTCGGGTCCGCGGCGTGGGGGAGGCTGCGACCGCAGCCGCGCTGGTCGAACAGGGTCACCCGGTAGCGGGCCGGGTCGAAGAATGTCCGCCAGCTGGGCGCGCAGCCCGAGCCGGGACCGCCGTGCAGCACCACCGCCGGCTTGCCGTCGGGGTTGCCGCAGGTCTCCCAGTACACGAGCTGGCCGTCGCCCACGTCGAGCATCCCGTGCGCGTACGGCTCCGTCAGCGGGTACCGCTGCGTCATCGCCTGTCCTCCCTCGTCCCGACCGATACAACAGCGCTGTTACATTAGCGGGGTGACTGACGCGCCGAACCGGGAGGCCGTGGGTACGCTGCTGCGGCACGTCCTCGACGTGCTCGACGGCGACGTGGCCGCGGTGTACGCCGAGCGGGGCCTGGCCGACTACCGGCCCCGGTTCTCCCCGCCGCTGCGGGTGCTGGTGGCCGACGGGCCGCTGTCCATCCGTGACCTGGCCCGCCGGGTCGGGGTCACCCACTCGGCGGCCAGCCAGACCGTGGCCCAGATGGCCCGCGCCGGCCTGGTGGAGCTTGCCCCGGGCGCGGACGCCCGGCAGCGCATCGTGCGCCTGAGCGACCGGGCCCGCGAGCTGCTGCCGGTGATCGAGGCGGAGTGGGCGGCGACGACCGCCGCGATGCGCGGGCTGGACGCGGAGCTGTCCGTGCCGCTGGCCGACCTGCTGCACGAGGTCCTCGCCGCCGTGCGCCGACGCCCGATGCGGCAGCGCATCGCCGACGCGGGCCTGCCGCCACCCGCCTGAGCGCGACCGGGAAGCCGGCGTCCCGCGTCGAGGCCGTCATTGCCTCAACCGGATTGTTGCGCCGTCGCTGTAAACTTCGACGGCATTTCCGGCTGTCGGCGAGGACGTACCTTCACATGCGGCTGCGGCCCATCGATCTGGCGCGCGAGCACGGCCTGTCCACGCAGGCGGTGCGCAACTACGAGGAGGCGGGGATCCTGCCGCCGGCCGAGCGTTCGCCGCACGGCTACCGCGTCTACGCCGCGCGCCACGCGGCAGCGCTGCGGACGTTCCTGGCGTTGATCCCCGCGCACGGTCACGCGACCGCGGCGGCGATCATGCGGGCCGTGAACGGCGGCGCCGTCGAGGAGGCGCTGCGGCTGATCGACGAGAGCCACGCGCAACTGGCCGACGACCGGCGCACGCTGCAGGCCGTGGAAGGGGCGCTGCGCGACCTGGCGCCGCCGCGTGAACGGGAGCCGGGTGTGACGTTCATCGGGCCGCTGGCGCGCAGGCTCGGCATCCGGCCGGCGACGTTGCGCAAATGGCAACGGGCCGGGCTGATCGTGCCCCGGCGCGACCCGCGCACCGGCTACCGCGTCTACACCTCCGCCGACGTGCGCGACGCGCTGCTGGCCCACCAGCTGCGCCGGGGCGGGCACGGGCTGGAGCAGATCGCCGGGGTGCTGCAGCGGGTACGCACGGCGGGCGGACCGGAGCCGCTGCAGGCGACGCTGCGGCAGTGGCGCGACCGGCTGACGGCGCGGGGCCGGGCGATGCTGACGGGCGCGGCCGCCCTCGACACCTACCTGGACACGCCGTAGCGCCTGGCCGCCGCGACCCGCCGTCAGTCCTGCCGCAGCAACGCCGCCGCCCGGTCGGCGGCCACCGTCACGAGACGGCGCAGCGCGTCGACGTCGACCTCGGGGCCCGGCGGCAGCAGCGGCGGGAATGGCGCGCCCGCCGGGCCCGGCGCCGGCGGCAGGGGCGGCGCCGGGCACGCGTACGCCTCGGCGGCCGCCGTCCCCGCCGTATCCGGCGCGTCGGGGCGCCGGATGGTCGCGGCCGCCGGCTGCGGTGCGGCGCCCGGCGGCGCGCCGACGCGACCGGGGCCCGGCGCGGCGGCGAGCAGCGTCCGGGCGTCGCGGCCCCGAACCAGCAGCAGCAGGGCGGAGTCGGCGTCCAGCAGCCAGGACACCTGGTGGCACAGGGCGGCGGCGTGCCGGCAGGGGTGGTCCCACTCCGGGCAGTCGCACTCCGGGGTGACCTCGCCCAGCCCGGGCAGCAGCCGCACCCCGGCCAGGTCCGCCAGCTCGCGCGGCAACTGCCCGGCCAGCAGCGCCGCCCGGTGCCCGGCGCGGGCGGCCACCTCGGCGGCCAGGAGGTTCCAGTCGCCGTCGGTCAGCGGCGCGACGCGCACCCGGGTGGCGTACGCCTGCTCGGTGTCGCCGTCGTGCACGGCGGCGGCGAGCCGGCCGGGGCTGACGGTGATCGGGCCGACGTGCCCGGCGGCGGCCAGCCGGCGTCCGGCGCGCAGCGGCCCGGCGTCGAGGGCGTCGGCCTCCCACGCCCGGTTCCAGGCCGCACCCCAGAAGGTGCGGGGCCGGCGGGCCCGGCCGGGCGCGAAGGCGGGAAAGCCGCGCGGGGTCATCGGTTGCCTCCGAGGGTCACCAGGTCGGCCAGTTCGGTGTCGCTGAGCGCGGCCAGGGCCGCCGGTCCGGCGTCGAGGACGGCCTCGGCGAGTTCCCGCTTGCCGGCGAGCAGCGCGGCGATGCGGTCCTCGACGGTGCCCTCGGCGATCAGCCGGTGCACCTGCACCGGCCGGGTCTGCCCGATGCGGTACGCCCGGTCGGTGGCCTGGTCCTCCACGGCCGGGTTCCACCACCGGTCGTAGTGCACGACGTGGTCGGCGCGGGTCAGGTTCAGGCCGGTGCCGGCGGCGCGCAGCGACAGCAGGAACACCGGGGCCTCACCGGCGTCGAACCGGCGGACCAGCTCGTCGCGGGCGGCGACGGGCAGCCCGCCGTGCAGCAGCAGCGCGCCGACGCCCCGGTCGCTCAGGTGCCGGTGCAGCAGCCGGGCCATCGCGACGTACTGGGTGAACACGAGCACCGCGCCGCCGCCGGGCAGGATCGTGTCGAGCAGTTCGTCGAGCAGGTCGAGCTTGCCCGAGCGGCCGGCCAGCGGCGCGCTCTGGCGCAGGTACTGGGCGGGGTGGTTGCAGATCTGCTTGAGCGCGGTGAGCAGCTTGACCACCAGCCCGTGTCGGGCGAAGCCGTCGGTGCCGGCGATCAGGTCGAGCAGTTCGGCGACGCACGCCTGGTAGAGCGCGGCCTGTTCGGCGGTGAGCGCGACCGGCTGGTCGGTTTCGGTCTTGCCGGGCAGTTCCGGGGCGACGCCGGGGTCGCTCTTGCGCCGGCGCAGCAGGAACGGCCCGACCAGCCGGGCCAGGTCCCGCCCGGCGTCGGGGTCGCGGTCGGTCTGCACCGGCTTCACCCAGCGGGCGCGGAACTCCGCCAGGGTGCCGAGCAGGCCGGGGGTGGTCCAGTCCAGGATCGCCCACAGGTCGGTGAGGTCGTTCTCGACCGGGGTGCCGGTCAGCGCGACCCGGGCGGCGGCGGGGATCGCGCGCAGCGCCGTGGCGGTCTCCGAGTGCGGGTTCTTCACGTGCTGGGCCTCGTCGGCGACGAGCAGCGGCCACCGCCGGGCGGCCAGCCGGGCCGCGTCGCGGCGCAGGGTGGCCCAGGTGGTGAGGACGAACCCGCCGTCGAGGCCGTCGAGGTGGCGGTCGGGGCCGTGGAAGCGGCGTACGGGGGTGCCGGGGGCGAAGCGGCGGATCTCCCGTTCCCAGTTGCCCAGCAGCGACGCGGGGCACAGCACGAGGGTCGGGCCGGCGGTGGCGGGGTCGGCCTGCCGGTGCAGGTGCAGGGCGATGAGGGTGACGGTCTTGCCCAGCCCCATGTCGTCGGCGAGGCAGCCGCCGAGGCCGAGCGCGGTCAGTCGGGCCAGCCAGCGCAGCCCGTGGCGCTGGTAGTCGCGCAGGGTCGCGGTCAGCCCGGCCGGCGTGGGCACCGGGGCGGCGGTGTCGCCGTCGGCGAGGCGCCGCGCGGTGTCGGCCAGCCAACCCTCGGCGGTCACGTCGACGCGCTCGCCGTCGACGTGCGCCGCCCCGGTCAGCGCGGCGCGCAGCGCGGGCATCGCGGCCAGCGTCGCGGCGTGCGGATCGCGGGCGCGGCGGGCCAGGTCCGGGGGCACCAGCACCCACCGCTCGCGCAGCCGTACCACGGGTCGGTGCGCGTCGACGAGCCGGGCCAGCTCGGCCGGCGTGAGCGGCGTGCCGTGCAGGCTCAGCCGCCAGTGCAGCGCCAGGTCGCCGGGCTCGGCGAGCAGCCCGGGACCGCCGGCGCGGCGGGCCGGGGCGCGCAGCACCGCCGAGGCGGTGAGGTCGCGGTCGAGCCCGGCCGGCCAGTGCGTGTCGATCCCGTCGGCGGCGAGGCGGGCGGCTGCGCCGGTGGCCAGGTCGACGACGTGGGCGTCGGTCAGCGCCAGCGCGTCCGGCACCGCCGCCTCCAGCAGCCCGGCCAGCGGCGGCCACACCCGCGCGGCGTGCCGCAGGGCCAGCAGCACGGCGTCGCGGGACCCGGACGGGAAGCCGGGGACCGGGGCGCGCCACAGCGCGGCGGCGTCGGTGAGCAGCCCCGGCGTCGCCGGGCGGTGCGCCTGGGCCACCAGCCGCCACGGCTCGTCGGGGGTGTCGAGGTGTTCCAGGCGCAGCGACAGCCGTACCGCCGCGTCGGCGTGTTCGGCGACCCGGGCGGCCCAGTCGCGCAGCCGCCCGACCGGGGTGGGTGGCTGCGCCGACCACGCGCCGGTGGCGTCGTCGGCGCGGGGCAGGGTGTCGGCGACGGCGTCGAGGAAGTCGCGCAGCAGCCGCCCCGGGTCGGGCAGCCAGGTCGGGGTGCGTCCGGGCACCGGCGTCGCGCGCGCGGCGGCGGGCATCGCGGCGGCCAGCCGCGCGTGCCGGGCCTCGTCGTCGGCGGTGAGCGGCCCGACCCGCCAGGCGTCGTGCCCGGCGGGGGTCACCGCGGGCAGCAGCAGGCCGCGGGCGGCCAGGTGCAGGGCCTCGCGGGCGGCCGCGGCCCAGAACGCGGCCGCCGGGTCGGTGACCGTGGCGGTGAGCAGCAGCGGCACGCCGGACGCCACCGACACCCGCCGTGCGGGCACCGGTGCGGGGTGTCCGTGCGGCGGCGTCGCCAGTGTCGCCTCGACGGGTTCGCCGAGGCTGTCGGGCGGGGGGTCGCCGTCGGGCGACCAGACGAGCAGCGTCCCGGCGCGGGGCGGGTCGGCGGGGGTGAACGTGACGGCGTGGGAGCCGATCGTCACGGGTGTCCTTCCATCTGCGGGTCGGCGGTCGGGTTCCCGGCGCGGGGCGGGTCGTCGCGGACCCGCGCCGCGCGGGGCGGGATCGGGACGTTGCGTGCGGTCCCGGCGCCGCTCACCGGCCGAGCCTGCGGTAGCGGCGCACCGCCAGGGGCAGGAACACGGCGATCAGCAGCAGCGGCCAGGCGACGGCGAGGGCGACGGCGTGCTGCGCGGCGAACGAGTCGCCGCCCCAGCCGGGGTTGCCGAACAGTTCCCGGCAGGCAGCGACGGTCGCCGACAGCGGGTTCCACTGCGCGAGCGCGGCGAGCCAGCCGGGCATGGTGTCGGGGGAGACGAAGGCGTTGGAGGTGAACCCGACGGGCCAGACGAGGATCTGCAGCACCACCACCGACTCGGGCTTGCGCAGCACCAGCGCCAGGTGGATGCCGACCCAGATCAGGGCGAAGCGCAGCAGCAGGAGCAGCCCGACGGCGGCCAGGGCGGCCGCGGCGCCGGCGCGCCACTGCCAGCCGACGGCGACGCCGCAGGCGAGCATGACGGCCAGCCCGGCGGCGGCGTGCAGCAGGTCGGCGGTGGCGCGGCCGGTGAGCACCGCCGAGGGGGCCATCGGCAGGGACCGGAACCGGTCGGTGACGCCGCGGGCGGTGTCGGTGGCCACGGCCGCGTACGTGGACTCGATGCCGAAGGCCATCGTCATGGCGAACATGCCGGGCAGCAGGAACTCGCGGTAGTCGCCGCCGCCGGGCACGCTCATCGCGCCGCCGAAGAGGTAGGCGAACATCAGCACCAGCAGCACCGGGAACAGCAGCCCGACGATGGCCTGCGCGGGTTGGTGGACCCAGTGCGCCAGCGCCCGGCCGGTCAGCGTGACGCCGTCGGCGACGGCCCAGCGCAGGCGGTGCGGCAGCGGGTGGACGGTCGCGCTCATGCGGTCACCTTCTCCTCGGTGGGGTGGGCGGCGGGGGAGTCGTCGCCGGTGAGCCGCAGGAACACCTCGTCGAGGGTGGGGCGGCGCACCGCGATGTCGGCGGCCGTGAGCCCGGCGTCGTCGAGTGCCCGCAGCACGGCCGCCAGCGCGGCGACGCGCCCGGTGACGGGCACGCTGACCCGCAGGGCCGCCGCATCGACGTGCGGGGGCGCGTCGACGGCCGCGGCGACGGCCCGCGCGGCCGGGGCCAGCTCGTCGGCGCGGGACAGCACCACGTCGATCCGGTCGCCGCCGAGGGCGGCCTTCAGCTCGTCGGGGGTGCCGTCGGCGATCACCCTACCGGCGTCGACGACCCGGACGCTGTCGGCGAGCTGGTCGGCCTCCTCCAGGTACTGCGTGGTCAGCAGCACGGTGGTGCCGTCGGCGACGAGCCCCCGCACGGCGTCCCACACCTGCGCCCGGGCGCGCGGGTCGAGCCCGGTGGTGGGCTCGTCGAGGAAGAGCACCGGCGGGTCGAGGATGAGGCTGGCCGCGAGGTCGAGCCGGCGGCGCATCCCGCCGGAGTACGTGCCGACGGGCCGGTCGGCGGCGTCGGTCAGGTCGAAGCGGGCGAGCAGCTCTGCGGCCCGGGCGCGGGCCCGGGCCCGGGCGAGGTGGTGCAGCCGGCCGAACAGCACCAGGTTCTGCCGGCCGCTGAGCACCTCGTCGACGGCGGCGTGCTGACCGACCAGCCCGATGCGGGCGCGGACCCGCTCGGGATGGCGGCGAACGTCGGCGCCGGCCACCCGGGCGGTGCCGGCGTCGGGCCGCAGCAGGGTGGTCAGCACCCGCACCGCCGTGGTCTTGCCCGCCCCGTTGCGGCCGAGCAGCCCGCAGACCGTGCCGGCGGGCACGGTGAGGTCGAGGCCGGCCAGGGCCTCGGTGTCGCCGTAGCGCTTGCGTAGTCCCTCGGCCTCGACGGCCGGTCCGTTCCGGTGCATCCGCGCTCCCACCCACTCGTTTCGTACGCCGTACGGTACACCATACGGTACGGCGCACGGTAGAGTGCCGGAGCATGACGACCGAGTACAGCGGCACCGGCGACCCCGCGCGCAGCCTCGCCCTGCTCTGGCGCACCCGCGAACGCGCCAGCCGCAAGGGCCGACCCGACCTGTCCGTCGACCGGATCGTCCGCGCCGCCATCGAGGTCGCCGACGCCGACGGCCTGGCCGCCCTGTCCATGCGCCGCGTCGCCGAACGCCTCGGCGTCGGCACCATGTCCCTCTACACGTACGTCCCCGGCAAGGGCGAACTGCTCGACGTCATGCTCGACACCGTCTACGGCGAGACCGCCCGCCCCGACGACGTGCCCGGCGGCTGGCGCGGGCGCCTCACCCACGTCGCCCGCGAGACCTGGGCGCTCTACCTGCGCCACCCCTGGCTGCTGCAGGTCGCCACCAACCGCCCGCCGCTGGGCCCCAACGTCATCGCCCGCTACGAGTACGAACTGCGCGCCGTCGACGGCATCGGCCTGACCGACCTGGAGATGGACGCCGTGGTCACCCTCGTCTCCGGGTACGTCCACGGCGCCGTGCGCAGCGCCGTGGAGGCCGCCCAGGCCGCCGCGCGCACCGGCATGACCGAGGAACAGTGGTGGCAGGCCCACGCCCCCTACCTGGAGAAGGCCCTCGACCCGCGCCGCTACCCCCTCGCCGCCCGCGTCGGCACCGCCGCCGGGCAGGAGTACCAGGCCGCCGCCGACCCCGCCCGCGCGTTCGAGTTCGGGCTGGCGCGCATCCTCGACGGCATCGAGGTGCTCGTCGCCGGCCGCCCGGGGGCCGCCGCCGCGACCGGCGACGGATAACCTTGCCGGCATGACGATGCGGCCCATCAGGATCATCGGCGACCCCGTGCTGCGCACCCCGAGCGAGCCGGTCACCAGCTTCGACGCCGAACTGCGCGCCCTGGTCACGGACCTGATGGACACGCTGCTCGGCGCGCCCGGGCGCGCCGGCGTCGCCGCCCCCCAGATCGGCGTGAACGCCCAGGTGTTCGTCTACGACGCCGACGGCGAACGCGGTCACCTGGTCAACCCGACGCTGGAGCTGTCGCAGGAGTTGCAGGACGACGACGAGGGCTGCCTGTCCATCCCCGGCCTCTACTTCCCGACCCCACGGGCGATGCACGCCACCGCCCACGGCTTCGACCAGCACGGCGAACCGTTGACCATCTCGGGCAGCGGATTCCTCGCCCGGGCCCTGCAACACGAGACCGACCACCTGGCCGGCCGCCTCTACGTCGACACCCTGCGCGGAGACACCCGCCGCAGGGCGCTGCGCGAGATCCGCGCCGGCCGCTTCGACTCGCCCAGCCGCCGCCGCTGAACCCGGCGCGCCGATCGCCCAGCCGCCGCCGCTGAACCCGGCGCGCCGACCCGCCCGCGTACGCGAAGGGCCGCCGGACCCCGACGGGGCCCGGCGGCCGCGACGTCACCCGCGGGGCTCACCCCGCGCGACGGGGCGTCACTTCGGCGGGGGAGCCACCAGGCACACCGCCGGCGTCGAGGCGTTGCCCGCGTCGTCCACGCCGACGATCAGCGCGTCGCCGCGCAACGTCACCTTGTAGTCGATGTCGCCGGTGCCGTCCTTCACCCGCGACTGCGCCCCCGGCGCCTGCACCAGCTTGATCTTGGTGCCGGCCGGGAACGGACCGAACCGCACACTCGGGTCCGCCGCGTCACCGATGAACACCTCGACCGCCGTGTCCACCACGTCCGTCGACGTCAGCTCGTAGAACCCGTCCGGGTTGTACGAGCCGGGCGTGTTGTCCCCGCTCGGGTTGTTCGTCGGCACGCACGCCGTCGCCGGGGCGGTCGTGTCCACCACCCGCATCACCGCGGTGTCGCTGCCGGTGTTGCCGGCCGCGTCGGTGGCCGCGCACGTCACCGTCGTCGCCCCCAGCGGGAACGTCGAGCCCGGCGGCGGCACGCACGCCGGGCTCAGCGGACCGTCGACGTTGTCGCTCGCCGTGGCCGGGTAGTCGATCACCGCCCCGGCGGGGCTGGTCGCCTCCACCGTCCGGTCGTCGACGAGCACCGTCGGCGGCGTGACGTCGTTGACCCGCACACGGATCTGCTGCGTGAACGCCGGCCCGCCGGACAGGCCGTTGAGCCGGAACTCCACCGTGCAGCTCAACTGCGCGCCCTGCGCGGCGTCGGCCGCCACCGTGATCGTCTCGGCGAACGGCACGTCGGTGCCCGACTGCTGCGTCCGCGACGGCGCGTCGAAGCCCACCGACAGGCCCGCGTCGCACGACGTCACCGTCGGGGTGACCGTGACGTCCAGGTCCCGCAGGCCCGCCAGGATGGCGGCGGTCACCGTGTCGGGGGAACTGCCCACCAACTGCCCGCCGGTGGCCGCCACCGCCGCCGTCGCCTGCCCGCTGGCGTCCAGGCCGCCACCGCCGCCGCTGACGTTCACCGCCAGCAGCCGCGCCTCGTCGGCCTGCAACGCCGCCGTCGCCTGCGCCAGGGTGCGCCCGTTGCTCGGGTCGTGGCTCGGCGCGTCATCCACCAGCACCACGATCCGGCTGCTGCCCGAGCGGTAGGCGACCGCCCCCTCGGACACCTCGACAAGCGCGTTCACCCACGCCTCCGGGACGTCCCCGCCGCCGCCCGCGGCCAGCCCGTTCACCGCGTTCTGCAGGGCCGTCGCGTCGTCGGTCAGGTCCTGCCGCACCCGGAACAGCTCCGCGCCGTCGCCGGTGTCCCGGTAGGAGGCCACCGCGAACTGTGCCGACGGCTGCGCCGCCCGCACGTCCGTGATGACCTGCTGCAGGTTGGTGCGCACGTTGGCGATCGCCCCGCCCATGCTGCCGGTCGTGTCGACCAGCAGCACCACGTCGGGCTTCGGCGGAATCGGCGGGGTGGACACCACCTTGCTGACACCGATCGTCGTGCCCGGATCGGCGTCGCGGTCCACGAGGGCCGGACTCACCCCCGGCGCCGCCGCCGCGGGGGTCGCCAGCGCCGTCACCACCGCCGTCACGCCGGCGAGCAGGCTCACCGTCCGTGTTCGTCGCCAGGGCACTGCTGTTGTTGCCATGCGTTGCTCCCTCAGCTCCGCCGCGCGTGGAACGCGCGACCTCCGCCGGGAGACGCTAAGGCCGGGGCCGGGCCCCACCGGTCCGACACCAGCGCAGCTCAGCGTCGGGTTCCCGACCCGCAACCGCGGCCCGACATGCAGGCGGAAGAGCTTTCACGTCGGCCCTCGGCCGGTCGTGCGGGCCGCGCCGCCGACCGGAGGCACCCCCGCGCCGCCCGGCTCGAGCACCCCACCCGCACGGCCCGTGGCCACGGGACGACCGGTGGTCACCGCCCGTGGGCCGTCAACGCGTACTCACCGTAGTCGGCCACCCGGGTGAAACCCAGCCGCTCGTAGAGCCGCACGGCCGGCCCGTTGTCCGCCTTCACGTTCAGCGTCACGTGCGCGACGCCGCCCAGCAGCCGCCCGCACAACGCGGCCACCACCGCCTTGGCCAGCCCCCGCCCGCGCGCCCGGGGATGGGTCGTCACGTTGCCCAACGCCGCCACCCCGTACGCCGGCGAGTACACGTGCACCCCGGCGACCGCCACCACCTCACGGCCCTCGCGCACGCCCACGTACTGGCCGGTGTCCAGCATCCGCGGGTCGAACCAGTTGCCCGGGTAGGCCTGCTCGTACAACCGGCGCAGCGCCGGCAGGTCGGCGGCGCCCAGCACCACCCCCGCCGGCGGGACCGCCGCCAGCCGGGCCCGGTCGGTCAACGCCATCTTGTGGTGCGGGCCGGCCGCCTCCATCCGGTACGCCCCGGCCAGCGCCGGCGCCAGACCGGGGGACAGGTGCGCCCACAGCCGCGCCGGCAGCACCGGCGCCATCTCGCGCAGCAGCACCGCCAGCTCCGCCACCCGCGACGGGGCCGCGAACGCCAGCAGCGTCGGCGGGTCGGCGCCGTGGTACAGCAGGGCCACCTCCTCGCCCCGACGGAACCAGGAGGTGTACGGCCAGAAGAAGTCGTCCAGGTCGCCCAGCTGGTACGCGTGCAGCACCGGGTCCCGCCCCAGCAGCCCGGCGAGGACGGTGCGGTCGTGTTCGGCGCGTACCGGCATCGGATGATGATCACACACCGGGCGGGGTCCGCCCCCGGGCCAGTGGGCGGCGACCCGTCAGGCCGCCATCCACTGGTCGAAACCCAACTTGCCGACCAACGCCAGCACCACCACCAACAGCACGATCCGCACGAACCCCGAACCGCGCCGCAGCGCCATCCGCGCCCCCAACGCCGCACCGGCGACGTTGCACACCGCCATCGCCGCACCCAACAGCCACCACACGTTCCCCGTCGCCGCGAACACCACCAACGCCCCCAGGTTCGTGCCCGCGTTCACGATCTTCGCCATCGCCGAACCGTGCACGAAGTCCGCACCCACCAACGCGGTGAACGCCAACACCAGGAACGTCCCCGTCCCCGGCCCGATCAACCCGTCGTACAGGGCGATGCCCACACCCGCCACCGCGACCACCGCCACCACCCGCCACCGGGTCCGCCGCTGCGGCTGCGCCACCACCCCCAACCGCGGGCGCAACACCACGAACACCGCCACCGACACCAGCACCACCAACACCACCGGCCGGTACGCCGACGCCGGCACCGCCCCCGCCAACGCCGCACCCAACCCGGCGCACAACACCGCCAACCCCGCCGACGGCCCCGCCACCGCCCAATCGATCTTCGTACGCCGCGCGTACGTCAGCGCCGCCGTCGTCGTACCCGCGATCGCCGCCAGCTTGTTCGTGCCCAACGCCGACGCCACCGGCATCCCCGGCGCCGCCACCAGCAACGCCGGCAACAGCAACAACCCGCCACCGCCCACCACGGCATCGACCCAACCAGCCATGGCGGCCGCAGCGAGCAGGGTGGTCAGCGACAGAGGATCCACGGGCCGCCATTCTTCCCACCGCCGCCCGCCGACGAGACCACCTGTGGCCAGCCTCACCGGCACCCGGCCGCAGCACCACCCAGCCCGGTCACCGACCCCGCCGCCGACGCAACCACACACCCACCGCACCCAGCGCCACGAAAAGCACCACCGAACACCACAACACCTTCAACACCCGGCAACCCTCCCACGGCCACGTAGGGTGCAAGCGTGCGCCTGGCGACCTTCAACCTGCTGCACGGCCGGTCCCTCACCGACGGCCTCGTCGACCCCGACCGGCTCACCGCCGCCGTCACCGCCCTCGACGCCGACATCCTCGCCCTGCAGGAAGTCGACCGCGACCAGAGCCGCAGCGGCAAACTCGACCTCACCGCCATCGCCGCCCGCGCCCTCGGCGCCGACGAACACCGCTTCGCCGCCGCCGTCGTCGGCACCCCCGGCGAACAGTTCCGCCCCCTGCGCCACGACGACGACGGACACGGCGAACCCTGCTACGGCATCGGCCTCGTCACCCGCTACCGCGTCCGCAGCTGGCAGGTCACCCGACTGCGCGCCGCCCCCGTACGCTCACCCGTCTACGTCCCCGGGCCCGGCGGCGGACTCACCCTCCTGCACGACGAACCCCGCGTCGTCCTCGCCGCCGTCCTCGACACCCCCCACGGGCAACTCACCGTCGCCGCCACCCACCTGTCCTTCGTCCCCGGCTGGAACGCCCACCAACTGCGCCAGACCGTCCGCGCCCTACGCGCCCTGCCCGCGCCCCGCATCCTCCTCGGCGACCTGAACCTCCCCGCCGGCCCCGCCCGACTCCTCACCGGCTGGCGCCCCCTCGGCCGCCGCCCCACCTACCCCGCCGGGCAACCCCGCGTGCAACTCGACCACATCCTCGCCGACCGCCAGGGCATCGACCGGCTGCCACCCGTCACCGCCGTGCACACGCCCCTGTCCACCATCTCCGACCACCGACCCCTCCTGGTCGACCTCGGCCACCCTCCTGTGGCAAGCTGAACCCGACGCGACTGGCGGCCAGGGGATGGGCAACAACCATCGGGGAGCTCCACGAGCGGAGGTCGACCGCCTGGGCCCCCGCTGACGGAGGAGCACCATGCCCACCGCCCGACTCCTGCCCGGCGCCCCCGTCGCCGACCGCATCCTCACCGACGTCGCCGCCGGCGTCACCGCCCTGCGCGCCGCCGGGACCACCCCCAGCCTCGCCACCATCCTCGTCGGCGACGACGACGCCAGCGCCGGCTACATCCGCATCAAACAGCGCCAGGCCGCCGAACTCGGCTTCGACTCACCCCACGTCCACCTGCCCGCCACCGCCACCCAGGCCGACCTGCACCGCGTCATCGCCGAATTCAACACCGCACCCGACGTGCACGGCCTGCTCATCCAGCACCCCATCCCCGCCCACCTCGACTACGACCGGGCCCTGCAGACCATGGACCCCGACCTCGACGTCGACGGCATGCACCCACTCAACATGGGCCGCCTCGCCCTCGGCCTGCCCGGACCACTGCCCTGCACCCCCGCCGGCATCGAAGCCCTCCTCGCCTTCCACGACATCCCCGTCGCCGGCCGCGACGTCGTCATCCTCGGCCGCGGCGCCACCCTCGGCCGCCCCCTCGCCCTGCTGCTCACCCAGAAGCGCCCCACCGCCAACGCCGCCGTCACCGTCGTGCACACCGGCGTCCCCGACTGGGCCACCCACACCCGCCGCGCCGACATCCTCATCGCCGCCGCCGGCGTCCCCGGCATCATCCAGCCCGAACACGTCCGCCCCGGCGCCGTCGTCATCGGCGGCGGCGTCCGCTACGAAGGACGACGCCTGCTGCCCGACGTCGACGAGACCTGCGCCGAGGTCGCCGGCGCCATCACCCCCCGCGTCGGGGGAGTGGGCCCCACCACCGTCGCCATGCTCTTCCGCAACGCCCTCGACGCCGCCCGCCGCGCCACCGGCCACGCCTGACCCGTCCCTCCGGTCATCCACCCACGGTGCCCGGGCCCGCCGGCCCGCGACTGCGCCAGGCCCGGCGGCGGACAGCCCGCCGCCGGGCCGACCGGCCACCACCCGCCCGGACCCGCCGTGCCCGCGGCCCGTCGCGCATCGCACGCTACGGCTCACCGCGCCGCCATCTCCTGCACCACCGAACACCACCCCGGCAGAAACGCCAACACCTCGTCCGCCCGCTGCCGCCGCTGCGCCGCCGACAACACCCCCAGATCCGCCACCGCCGCCTCGAACGACGGCGCCAGCTCCACACCCCGCTCCGGCGCGTCCACCGCCAGCACCGCGTGACACCGCGCGTACGTCGCCACGATCCAGAACATCGCCTCCCGGTGCCAGCCCGCCGCCACCAGCGCGGCACCACCGTCCACCACCACCGGGCGCCCCACCGCCGTGATGTCCGCGCTGAAGGGGAACCGCGTCCGCGCCACACCCGCCGCCACGTCGAACGTGCACGCCAACCCCGCCAGGTGCTCCGCCACCCGCCCCGCCGACACCCCACCGCCGTCCAACAGCTCCAGCACCGCCGCATAGCGCTCCGCCATGCCGTACGCCGCCAGCACCTCCCGCGCCACCACGTACCGCCGCCGCACCGTCGGCTCCACCAGTGCCGCGACCAGCGGCAGCACCGCCGTCAACGACGTCGGGAACAACCACGCCGTCACCTGCTCGTGCAACGGCCCCGAGCCCTCCAGCCCCCGCAACCCCGCCTCGATCCGCGCCCGCACCCCGGCACAC
>NZ_JBPQTP010000034.1:0-55745 GCF_051386395.1 Micromonospora sp. URMC 106 | reverse complement strand
CTCCCGCGCCGCACCCTGTCCCGGCCCGCGCCCCGCGCCCCGTCCGGGGGCACGCCTAGTCCGGGGGCGTGCACTGTCCGGGGGCGCGCCTCGGGGACTGGCCTCGGCCCGGAAGTCGATGTCCGGGTTCGCGCCTTGTCCGGGGCTCGCGTTCTGTCTCCGGCCCGCGCACTTGTCTCGGGCTCGTTCCTGTGAAGAGCCCCGACACGGGTTTCCGGCCCCGCACACCGGCCCCGCACACCGGCCCCGGCACCGTTGACGGTGGCGCTGCGCCGGTCTCCGGACACCCGGGCCGCTGGCTGAAGGATCCGTCCCGCCACCCCGGGTGTCCGGAGGCCGCCTCAGCGCGGAGGGGTTCGGTGACTCACCCGGCGCGGAGGAGTTCGGCGGCGCGTTCCGGGGCGATGTCGTTGATGAAGACGCCCATGCCGGACTCCGAGCCGGCCAGGTACTTCAGCTTGTCCTTCGCTCGCCGGATGCTGAACAGCTGCAGGTGCAGGTGGCCCAGTTCGCGGTCGACGCGTACCGGGGCCTGGTGCCAGGCGGCGATGTAGGGCATCGGCATGTCGAACAGCCCGTCGAAGCGGCGCAGCACGTCCAGGTAGAGCGGCCCGAAGGCGTCCCGCTCGGCGTCGTCGAGCGCCGGGATGTCGGGCACCGGCCGGTGCGGGGCCACGTGCACCTCGAACGGCCAGCGCGCCGCCGCCGGGACGTACGCCGTCCAGTGCTCGTTGGCGGTGACCACCCGGTCGCCGGCGGCCCGCTCGGCGGCGAGCACGTCGGCGTAGAGGTTGCGCCCGCCGGTGCGTTCCGCGTGCCGGCGGGCGGCGGCCAGCAGCGCCCGGGTGCGCGGCGTCACGAAGGGGTACGCGTAGATCTGGCCGTGCGGGTGGTGCAGGGTCACGCCGATCTCCACGCCCCGGTTCTCGAAGCAGAACACCTGCTCCACCCCGGGCAGTTCGCCGAGCGCCGCCGTGCGGTCGGCGAGCGCGTCGAGCACGGTGCGCACCCGGCGCGGCGGGAGGCCGGCGAACGAGGCGTTGTGGTCGTCGGTGAAGCAGACCACCTCGCAGCGGCCCCGCCCCGGCCGGACCGGCGTGAACGGGGTGATCTCGGCCGGCTCGTCGGCCACCCGGCCGCTCAGCGACGGGAACCGGTTCTCGAAGACCGCGACGTCGTAGTCCGGGGCCGGGATCTCGCTGCGCCGCTCGGCGGTGCTGGGGCAGAGCGGGCACTGGTCGGCCGGCGGGAGGAAGGTGCGGGTCTGCCGGTGTACGGCCACCGCCACCCACTCGTCGGTCAGCGGGTCGTGGCGCAGCTGCGACGCGGGCGGTGGCGGGGGCAACTCGCGGCGGTCCGGCTGGTCGCGGACGGCGTCGTCCCGCTCGTCGAAGTAGATCAGTTCGCGGCCGTCGGCCAGCTCGATCGCGGTGCGCTTCACCGTGCCACTCCCTCCGTCGTCGCCGTGGCGGCGGCCACCGTGCGGCCGACCACCCGTTCCCCGTCCGTCGCCGGCACGATCACCAGCTCGCCGACCCGGTCGTCGAGCGTCCGCCGCGCGTCGGGGGGCAGCTGGTCGTCGGTGACCAGCACGTGGGCGGCGGAGAGCTCGACGATGGAGGAGATGCCGACCGTGCCCCACTTGGTGTGGTCGGCGAGCACCACCAGCCGGTCGGCGGCGGCCACCAGCGCCCGGTCGGTCTCCGCCTCCATCAGGTTCGGCGTCGTGTAGCCGGCCCGCTCGGTGATCCCGTGCACGCCGAGGAAGAGCAGGTCCAGGTGGAGCGACCGGATCGCGCCGACGGCGAGCGGCCCGACCAGGGCGTCGGACGGCGTACGCACCCCGCCGGTGAGCACCACGGTCTGGTCCGAACGGCCCCCGGTGTGCAGGATCTCGGCCACCGGCAGCGAGTTGGTGACCACCGTCAGGCCCGGCACGTCGACCAGCCGGCGGGCCAGCTCGGCGGTGGTGGTGCCGGCGGAGAGGGCGATCGCGGCGCCCGGGCGGACCAGCTCCGCCGCGCGTCCGGCGATGGCCGCCTTCTCCGCCAACTGCCGCACCGACTTGGCCCGGAATCCCGGTTCGTCGGTCGAGCCGGGGCCGGCGACCGTGGCGCCGCCGTGCACCTTGGCCAGCAGGCCCCGCTCGTGCAGCGCCTCCAGGTCGCGCCGGATGGTCATGTCGGAGACGCCGAACTCGGCGGCCAGCTCGGTGACCCGCACCCCGCCGGTGGCGCGCACGCGGTCCAGGATGGCCGCCTGGCGCTGCTGAGCGAGCATCCGCCACACCTCCGTGCTTCCCGCGCGCTCCCACGCGGTCAAACGTGTTCGAACAAAGATGAACACTAGCGCGTGTGGGCGACCCACGGAAGGAAACGGGTGCGGATCAGATGGACTGGAGCCTGGGCTCGACCCAACCCGTCTCGGTCAGGTGGTGCAGGACGGCCTCGACGGCCTCGTCGACCGTCAGGTCGCTGGTGTCGACGACCAGGTCGGCGTCGGTCGGCTCCTCGTAGGGGTCGTCGATGCCCGTCATCCCGGTGAGGAGGCCGGCCCGGGCCCGGGCGTACAGGCCCTTCCGGTCGCGCTGCTCGCAGACCTCGAGCGGGGTGGCGACGTGCACCAGCAGGAAGCCCGCCCCGGCGGCCAGGGCCATCTCCCGGGCGGTCGCGCGCGCCTGGGCGTACGGGGCGATCGGGCAGCAGATGCCGACGCCGCGGTGCCGGGCGATCTCGGCGGCCACCCAGCCGATCCGCCGCACGTTGAGGTCGCGGTCGGCCTTGCTGAAACCCAGGCCGGCGGAGAGCTCGCGGCGTACCACGTCGCCGTCGAGCAGCGTGATCGTCCGGTCGCCCTGCTCGCGCAGCGCGTCGGCGAGGCCGCGCGCGATGGTGGACTTGCCGGAGCCGGAGAGCCCGGTCAGGAAGACCACCAGGCCCCGGTGCCGCCGGGGCGGCCGGGCCCGGGCCAGCTCCTTCGCCACCGCCGGCGGGGTGTGCCACTCGGGCAGCGGGAAGCCCCGGTCCAGCAGGTCGTCGATCTCCGGCTGGGTCAGCGCCAGGCGCCGGTTGCGGGGCGGGATGTCCTCCCGCCAGCGCCACTGCCCGTCGCGGTTGTCGTAGGCCAGCTCGCGCGGCACCAGCACCCGCAGGCCCGCGCCGGAGAGCATCTCGCCGGTGGAGAGGAGGTGCGTCACGCCGTACGCCGCCGACACCCGGGCCCGCAGCAGCGCGTCGCTGATCTCGTCGCGCCGGCGGGACAGCGGCACGGCGACCAGCGTGGCCGGCGGCATCCGGTCCCGGGCGGCGAAGACGGCGCGCACCAGCGCCTCCGGCGGCAGCCCGCCGGTGCCGCCCTCGCCGACGGGGATCATCACCAGCAGGTGGGCGCCGAGCGTCCGGGCGGCGTGGGCGATCTGGGCGAGCTGGGGCCGGTGCAGCGGGCGGTCGGCGACCACCCCGAGCACCCGGCCGGGGGGCAGCAGCGCGCGTACCTCCTCGGGCGTGCGGCGCAGCCGCTGGAACGGGCCGTGACCCCCGTCGCCGAGCCGGCGGACCGTGCCCCCGACGCCCGCCACCCCGTCACGGACCTGCCAGGCGTCGGCGACCTCCAGCGCCGCGATCGGCGCGCCCTCGCCGTCGGTCAGCACCAGGGCGCGGCGTGCCTCGTCGCGCGGATCGAGGCCCTGGGCGAGCGTCGAGGGCACCTGGAGCGTCACCGGCACCGGCCACGGGGCGCCGTCGGCGAGCCGGCTCCGGCGGCTGACGGAGACCAGGTCGGCGCGGGTCATGAAGCCGGTCAGCGGGGCGTACGCCCCGGTCAACAGAAGCTCCAGGTCGGCGAGTTCGCCGGGGCGCGGCGTGTACGCCGGCGCGTCCCGGAGCACCTCGTCGGGCAGCACCCAGCTGTTGCTCATCCATCCCCCAACCCACTGACCGGCACACAGTTTCTCAGCCTGTCGGCGATCGGTCGAGAGCGCCACTCCACGCCGTGCGCGCCGACGCGGACGACGGCCGACGGGTCAACGGGGCGCGGCCAGGGGCGCCGCGCCGAACGAGACGGCGAACCGCTTGCACCAGATCGAGACGCTGGTCAGGCCGGTCAGGTCGACGCCGGCCGGGATCTCGTACCCCTGGTCGCCCCGGTTGCCCTTGAGCCGGCCCAGCTCCACCCACCGGCCGTCGTCGAAGACCCGCCACCCGGCGGTGCCGGGGCGCACCGGCTGGTCGGTGAGCCAGACCCGCAGGTCCGGGCCGTTGGACGTGGCCAGCCCGACCAACTCCAGCCGGTGCCGACCGTCGGGGGTGCGGACGATCCGGGCGCTGCCGGACGTGTCGTGCTCGTGGGTCACGAACTCGCCCCGGCTGACCAGGACCGGGCCGGTGGGGGTGGTCGCGCCGGTGGCGGAGGCGGTCGGGGCCGGCGCCGGCTCGACGGTCGTGAGCGCCTCGTCGACCTCGGCGTCGGTGACCAGCTTCCACGGCTGGAACCAGTAGAGGCCGAACGCCGAACCGGCGGTCAGGGTGACGACCACCACCCAGGTCAGCGGCATGCGGAACAGGCGGGTGAGCATGTGGACAGTCTGGCGGTCGGGCCGTCCCCTGTCACCGGGCGCACCGTGTTCGATGTCCTGCCGCCGCCCCCGATCGGCCGCGCGTCGCGAAGCGGCCGGTCGCGTTCCGGCCCAGCCCGGCGCCGCGGGTCAGCGCCGTCTGATCCGACGCCCGACCGCCCGGCGCAGCCGGTGCCAGAGCGCCCGCTCGTCCTCCACCACCGGGGCGGCGCCGTCGGCGGTGAAGCGCAGCCGCAGCGGCAGGTGGGCGTCCTCGGCCCATCCGGCGCTGGTGACGCGGGCCTTGAGCGTCCAGGTGCCCGTGGTGCGGCCGCAGTTGAGGGCGGCGGCGTCGACCGTGGCGACGGCGCGGTGCAGGAGGTGCCGCTCGCCGGCGGGGCCGGGCACCCAGCGGTGGTCGGCCGTGACCGGCAGGAACACCTCCTCTCTCGTCTCCTGGTGCCGGGCGACGAGGTCGAGCCTGCTGCGGCCGAGGGTGGCCGTCACCTCCCGTAGCGCGGGGTCGAGGCCGTCGACCGGCAGCACCAGGACGTCCCGGTCATCGTCCGAGGCGAAGGTGACGGGCCGGCCGGCCGCCTCCAGCCGGGCGGAGACGGCGACGGTCAGCGTCGTGCCGGACAGGTCGTGGCGTTCGACGGTGCCGGCGGCGCGGACGCCCGCCTCCCATTCGGCCATCCGACGCAGGTCCGCGGTGCGGCCCTGTTCGAGGAGGTGTGCCAGCACCCGTTGCAGCGGGGGCAGACCGGCGGCGACGCCGGGCGCGAACCGGTCCCGGATCACCTCCTGGATCTCCCGTACGACCTGCGTCAGCCACTCCTCGGGGGCGTCGAGCATCCGCTTGCCGCGTACCCGGTTGAGCATCTCGTTGCGCAGCCAGCGGCGGTGCAGTTGGTCGCGCAGCGGCCCCGGCTCGGTGTGCGCGTCGACGATGTCCAGCGCCTCCCGCAGGCTGGCGTAGTACTCGGCCGGGTCCAGCCGGGTGGCCGTCACGTTCCCGGCGTCGCCGCGGCGCGCGTGGTGGTAGCAGGTGTAGTCCGACAGCACGCAGGTCCGCCGGGACAGGAGGTACGACCGCACCACCATCCGGTGGTCCTCCAGGCGCCGCGGCCAACCCTCCGGGAAGCGCAGCCCGTGCTCGTCGAGGAAGGCGCGGCGGAACATCTTGTGGCAGGTCAGGCTGTCGATCAGCGGCGAGTTGGCCAGGGTGGCGTCGAACCGGTTCCGCCGGAACAGCTCCCGTGGCACGCCGCGCCCGTGCCCGGCCATCCGGCCGATCACGATGTCGGCGTCGTGGGCCCGCGCGCAGTCGTACAGCCGTTCGAGCGCCTCGTCGCCGAGCCAGTCGTCGTCGTCGGCGAACACCACGTACTCGCCCCGGGCGTGCGCGACGCCGAGGTTGCGCGGCCGGGACGGCCAGCCCGAGTTCCCGGTGCGCAGCACCCGGAAGTGCGCGTGTTCGGCGGCGAGCCTCTCCAGCCGGGCGGGCGTGTCGTCGGTCGAACCGTCGTCGACGAAGACCGCCTCGTACTCCGTCGCAGGCAGCGACTGGCGCAGCAGCGAGGCCACGAGACTGTCGAGGTGTGGTCCGCTGTCGTGCGTGGGCACCACCACACTCACCTTGGGCATCGTCGTACCGCCGATCATGCTCTCCCCCGTGGGTCGGTCGGCCCCGGCAGGCCCTCGGCCCGCCTCGGGCAGCGGCGAACCGCTCTAGGGTGGACGCCTCACCCGCCGATCCGGTTGCCCGGATGTTTCCGCGAGGTTCATCCGGCGGGCGCGGACCCTAGGGGGCGCGGGCCGCAAGGATCAGGGGAGCGCCGGGGGCGTGCCGCTGCCCACGGGGGCCTCCGCCTCCTACGCTGGACGTCGTGACACTGATCGCGACCGAGTCGCTGACCAAGACCTACGGGGGTGGGGTCACCGCGCTGGCCGACCTGACCGTCGCGGTCGAGCCGGGGATCATCGGACTGGTCGGCGCGAACGGCGCCGGCAAGTCCACGCTGATCAAGATCCTGCTCGGCCTCCTCGCCCCGACCAGCGGGCGGGTCCGGGTGCTCGGGCTCGACCCGACCCTCGACTCCGCCCAGGTCCGCGCCCGGGTCGGCTACATGCCCGAGCACGACGCCCTGCCGCCGGACCTCTCCGCCGCCGAACTCGTCACCCACCTCGGCCGGATGAGCGGGCTGCCGCGCACCGTCGCCCGGGAGCGGGCCTCGGAGGCGCTGCGGCACGTCGGGCTCTACGAGGAGCGCTACCGCCCCGTCGGCGGCTACTCCACCGGCATGAAGCAGCGGGTGAAACTCGCCCAGGCCCTGGTGCACGACCCCGACCTGTTGCTGCTCGACGAGCCGACCAACGGCCTCGACCCGGCCGGCCGGGACGCCATGCTGGCGCTGGTGCACCGGATCGGCACCGAGTTCGGCATCTCGGTCCTGGTCTGCTCGCACCTGCTCGGCGAGGTGGAGCGGATCTGCGACACCCTGGTCGCCATCGACGGCGGGCGGCTGCTGCGCGCCGACCACATCTCCGCCATGACCTCGGCCACCGACCTGCTCGCCGTCGAGGTCAGCGAGGGCACCGAGGAGCTGGCCGCTCGGCTCGCCGCGCTGCGCCTGCCGGTACGCCGGGACGGCCGGCTGCTGCTCGTCGAGCTCGCCGACGACGCCACCTACGACCTCATCCTCGGCGCGGTCGCCGAGCTGGACCTGCCGTTGCACCGGCTGGACCAGCGCCGGCACCGGGTGGCCGAGCTCTTCGCCACGAGGGAGCCCAGCAATGCCTGAGCCCACCGGCGTCATCCACGACATCGGATACCAGCGCTACACCGGTCCCCGGCTGGGGCGCCGGCAGGTCTTCGGCGCGCTCTACCTGCACGGTCTGCGTACCGCGTTCGGGTTGGGCCGCAGCGCCAAGGCCAAGATCTTCCCCTGGCTGGTGGTCGGCATCGTCACGCTGGTGGCCGCCGGCGTCACGGCGGTGCGCAGCCAGATCGGCGAGGTGGTGATGACCTACGCCCAGTTCGCCGACAACATGAGCTGGCTGGTCATCTTCTTCGTCGCGGTGGTCGCCCCCGAGCTGGTCTCCCGGGACCTGCGCAGCGGGGTGTTGCCGCTCTACTTCTCCCGGCCGCTGCCCCGGTCGGACTACCCGCTGGCCAAGCTGCTGGCGATGACGACGGCGCTCTGGCTGCTGCTCGGCGGGCCGCAGCTGGTGATGTTCCTGGGCGCCGCCTTCACCACCGACGCCGGCATGCGCGGGGTGTGGAACGAGCTGCTCGACCTGCTGCCGGGGCTGCTCTACGCCGGGCTCTGGGCGGTGGTCTTCGCCTCGATCGGCCTGCTGGTCGCCTCGCTGACCGGCAAGCGGGCGTTCGCGGCCGGCGGGATCGTGGCGGTGTTCCTGATGACCACGCCGATCGTCGGCACCCTGTCGATCATGCCGTCCCGGGCGGTGAACGAACTGGCCTTCCTCGCCTCGCCGTCGACGCTGGTGGGCGGCGTGGGCACCTGGGCGCTCGGTGACCTGCTGGTGCCGGCGGGTCAGGACGTGGACATACCGATCGGTGACTTCGGCCCGGTCTACGCCGTTGCCGCCGTGCTGCTCGTCGCCGCCTGCGTCACCCTGCTGCTGGCCCGGTACCGGAAGGTGGCCACCCGATGAGCGCGATCAGTGCCGAGCCGACCACGGCACCCACCCACACCACGAGCACGCTGGACCTGGTGGGGGTCTCACGCTGGTACGGCAACGTGGTCGCCGTCAACGACGTCAGCATGCGCCTCGGGCCGGGCGTCACCGGTCTGCTCGGCCCGAACGGCGCCGGCAAGACGACCCTGCTGCACATGATGGCCGGCTTCCTGTCGCCGTCGCGGGGCGCGGTCACCCTCGACGGCCGGCCCACCTGGCGCAACCCGGAGGTCTACCGGCGGCTGGGCCTGGTCAGCGAGCGGGAGGCGGTGCACACGTTCCTCACCGCGTACGAGTTCGTGCTGGCCAGCGCGAAGCTGCACCGGCTGCCGGACCCGGAGGCGGCGGCCCGCCGGGCGATCGCCCTGGTGGAGATGGAGGCAGCGCAGGACCGCCGGATCGGCACGTACTCCAAGGGCATGCGGCAGCGCGCCCGGGTGGCCGCCGCGCTGGTGCACGAGCCGCAGGTGCTGCTGCTGGACGAGCCGTTCAACGGGATGGACCCGCGCCAGCGGCTGCACATGATGGAGCTGCTGCACCGCCTCGGCGACGCGGGCCGGACGATCCTGTTCAGCTCGCACATCCTGGAGGAGGTCGAGCAGGTCTCCGGCACCGTCCAGGTGATGGTCGCCGGCCGGCTGGCCGCCTCCGGCGACTTCCGCACCATCCGCCGGCTGATGACCAACCGGCCGCACGTGTTCGCCGTCCACTCCACCGACGACCGGGCGCTCGCCGTGGCGCTGATGGCCGAGGCGTCGGTGACCGGCGTGGAGCTGGGCCGCACGGGGCTGACCGTGCGGGCCGGCGACTACGGCGCGTTCACCCGCGCGCTGCCGAAGATCGCCCTGGCGAAGGGCATCCGGGTGCGGCAGTTGGTGCCCGAGGACGAGTCCCTGGAGAGCGTCTTCTCCTACCTGGTGGAGGCCTGAGCATGTCTACCGTTACCTGGATCACCGCGCGGGGGCTGTTCGGGCGTCGCCGGTTCCTCCTGCTGCTGCCGCTTCCCGTGGTGCTGGTGCTGCTCGCCGTGCTCTCCCGCTCGCTCGGGGTGGATCCGGGGGAGTGGGGGCCGCCCGTGCTGGTCGGCCTCGGCCTGGCCGTCGTGCTCCCGGTGGTCTCCCTCATCGTCGGCACCGGCGTGCTGGGGGCCGAGATCGACGACGGCACGGTCGTGCACATCCTGACCAAACCGCTGCCGCGCTGGCAGATCGTGCTGCCCAAGCTGGCCGTGGCCACCGGCGTCACCGCGGTCACCGTCGCCGTGCCGCTCTACGTCGCGGGCGTGCTGGCCCATTCGGCGCGCCTCGGCCTGGCGCTCGCCGCCGCCGCGGCGGTCGGGGCGCTGGCGTACTCGGCGCTGTTCGTGGCGCTGAGCCTGCTCACCCGGCGGCCCGTGCTGCTCGGCCTGGTCTACGTGCTCATCTGGGAAGGCCTGCTCGGCAACTTCGTCGGCGGCACCAAGGTGCTCTCCATCCAGCAGTACGTGATCGCGCTCGCCGACCGGTTGGCGCCCACCGGTCTGCTGGAGACCAGCGTCTCGGTGCCGGTGGCGGCGGTGATGGCCGCGCTGATCAGCGTGGGCTTCACCGTGCTGGCGGTCGACCGGCTCCGCTCGTACAGTGTGGCCGGCGAGACGAGCTGACCGGCGCGTGACGACGGCCCGGGCGGCGGGTCCGGCGGCGCGCCGTGGCGCGTCCCGCCGGCCCTCCCGGGCGGCCGGGCGGGCGACGACGCGCGGCGGGCCGCCGCCCGGGCGGTCATGGTAGGGCTGGCCGGATGGACCGGGCCGCGCCCTCGGGCGAGGCTGTGGGCGTGAGTGCGGAAGCGGGTCTGTTGATGTCGCGCGATTCCTACCCCGGTGTGGGCCGGCACCGGATGATCAGCCTGGCGGTGGCCGGGCTGGCGGCGGCGGCGACCACCACGGCCGCCCAGGCCACCGGGCGCTTCCACTGGTGGGCCGGGTTCGTGCTGATCCCCGGCGCGCTGATCGCCGCCGCCGGCGGGCCGCTGCTGGCCCGGGGCGGCGGGCGGGCCTTCGCCGGCTACGTGGTCGCCTGCCTCGGCGCGCTGGTGTTCGCGGTCGGGGCGCTGCTGATGTTCGGCGTGGTCGGCCGGGGCTGGCCCCTCATGGTCATCCTGCCGTGCCTGGCGGTCGCCGGCACCTACCACTGGCGGCTGATCCACCCGTTGGCACGGGGGCTGCACCGGGCGGTCGCCCTGCTGGCGCTGGCCGGCGCCGTGCTGCTCGGCGGGACGCTGCAACTGACCCGCGTCGACCTGATCGACATCGATGCCGCGCCGATGTGGGGGGCGGTCCTGATGCTGGCCGGGGTGATCGTGCTGGGCAACGCGGTGGAGCTGACCCGGCACCGGATGCCGTACCGCCTCCAGGCGATCACCCTGCTGGTCGGTCCCGCCGTCGTCGGCTTCCTCCTCGGTCTGCGCCTGCTGCGCGGCTGGTGACCCCGCCGGTGGCGGCGAGGTGGCAGGCCGGGGACGTGGTGGCCTTCCCGCCGTGGGAGACCACCACATCCCCGCCGTCGCGCGGGTCCTGCCGCCCGGCCAGCCGGGCCCGGCCGGCCGCGGTCAGAAGGCGCAGGCGACCACCAGCTCGGTGGTGCGGTCGGGGAGCAGGTCCAGTTTCGTGATCCGGCCGGCGGCGCGGAGGTCGTCGGAGATCACGGCGAGCTGGTCCAGCAGGGCCGCCGGGCCGAGCGCCTCGGCCAGCGGCACCTCCGCCTTCATCGACAGCTTCCGCTCCGACTTGGCTCGGCGCACCTGGCTGAGCGCGTCGCCGGCGAGCCGCAGCAGCTCCGGCTCGCCCGCGCCCTCGATCGCCCGGCCCACCTCGTGGACGGTCGGCCAGGGCGCGCGGTGCACCGAGCCGTACCGCCACCAGGACCAGACCTCCTCGGTCACGTACGGCAGCACCGGGGCGAACAGCCGCAACTGCACCGAGAGCGCGGTGGCCAGCGCCGCCCGGGCCGAGTCCGCTCCCGGACCGGAGCCGTAGGCGCGCTCCTTCACCAGCTCGATGTAGTCGTCGCAGAACCGCCAGAAGAAGCTCTCCGCGACCTGCAACGCCGCCGTGTGGTCGTACGCCTCCAGCGCGGACGTCGCGGCGGCGACCACGTTGGAGAGTTCGGCGAGCATGGCGCGGTCCAGCGGCTCGGTCGCCGGGGCGCGCAGCGCGTCGGCGGCGCCCAGCCCGAGGGCGAACTTCGACGCGTTGAGCAGCTTGGTGGCCAGCCGCCGGCCGACCTTGATCTGGGCCGGGTCGAAGGCGAGGTCCATGCCGGGCTTGCCGTTCGCCGCCCAGTACCGCACCGCGTCGGAGCCGTGCTGTTCCAGCAGCGCCATCGGGGTGACCACGTTCCCCTTGGACTTGGACATCTTCTTGCGGTCCGGGTCCAGGATCCAGCCGGAGAGCACCGCGTCCCGCCAGGGCAGCACCCCGTGCTCCAGGTGGGCGCGGACCACCGTGGAGAAGAGCCAGGTGCGGATGATCTCCTGCCCCTGCGGGCGCAGATCCATCGGGAAGACCCGGCCGAACAGGTCCGGATCGGTCTCCCACCCGCCCACGATCTGCGGGGTCAGCGAGGAGGTGGCCCAGGTGTCGAGCACGTCCGGGTCGCCGACGAAGCCGCCCGGCCGGCCGCGCTGGGCCTCCTCGAACCCGGGCGGGGCGTCGCTGGACGGGTCGATCGGCAGCGAAGACTCGTCCGGCGTGAGAGGGTGGCTGTAGTCCGGCTCGCCAGCGTCGTCGAGCCGGTACCACACCGGCACCGGCACGCCGAAGAAGCGCTGCCGGCTGACCAGCCAGTCACCGGTCAGGCCGCCCACCCAGTGCTCGTAGCGGTGCCGCATGTGCTCCGGCACCCAGCGCAGCTCCCCGCCCCGGGCCAGCAGCTCGTCGCGCAGCCCCACGTCCCGGCCGCCGTTGCGCAGGTACCACTGCCGGGTGGAGACGATCTCCAGCGGCCGGTCGCCGCGCTCGTAGAACTTGACCGGGTGGGTGATCGGGCGCGGCTCGCCCACCAGGTCGCCGGCGTCGGCCAGCAGCCCCACCAGCGTCCGCCGGGCCCCGTTGACGGTCTGCCCGGCCAGCGCCGCGTAGGGCTGCGCCGGCACCCCGGCGGGCGGCTCCGGCAGCAGCCGGCCGTCCCGGCCGACGACCACCCGGGTGTCCAGCCGCAGCTCCCGCCACCAGGTCACGTCGGTCAGGTCGCCGAACGTGCACACCATCGCGATGCCCGTGCCCTTGGCCGGGTCCGCCAGCGGGTGCGCCCGCACCGGCACCTCGACCCCGAACACCGGCGTACGCGCGGTGCCGCCGACCAGGTCGGCGTACCGCTCGTCGTCGGGGTGGCAGACCAGCGCCACGCAGGCCGGCAGCAGCTCCGGCCGGGTGGTGTCGATGAGCACCTCGCGCCCGCCCGGCCCGGCGAACCGCAGCCGGTGGTACGCCCCGGGGCGCTCCCGGTCCTCCAGCTCCGCCTGGGCGACTGCGGTGGCGAACCCGACGTCCCACAGCGTCGGCGCCTCCGCCTGGTACGCCTCGCCCCGGGCCAGGTTGCGCAGGAACGCGCGCTGCGAGGTGGCCCGGGCCGCCCGCCCGATCGTCGTGTACGTCAGCGACCAGTCGACGGAGAGGCCGAGCCGCCGCCACAGCTCCTCGAAGACCTGCTCGTCGGCGATCGTCAGCCGCTCGCACAGCTCGATGAAGTTCCGCCGGGAGATCGGGGTCGGGTCCTTGCGGGCCGCCTCGTCCACCGGGGTCTCCGGGGCCCGCCAGTCCGGGTCGTACGGCAGCGCCGGGTCGCAGCGCACGCCGTAGACGTTCTGCACCCGGCGCTCGGTCGGCAGGCCGTTGTCGTCCCAGCCCATCGGGTAGAACACCGCCCGCCCGCGCATCCGCTGGAACCGGGCCACCAGGTCCGTGTGCGTGTACGAGAAGACGTGTCCCATGTGCAGCTCGCCCGATACGGTCGGCGGCGGGGTGTCGATCGCGTATACGTCCGAGCGCTCCTTCGAGCGGTCGAACGCGTACGTGCCCTCCTCCTGCCAGCGGCGCGCCCAGGTCTCCTCGAGCCCGTCCAGGGTCGGACGCTCGGGGACGCCGGCGCGGGCCGTCCTCGCCGTATCAGTCATCCGTCGATGGTAGTAGGCAGCGGACAACGGCCGGACCACGGTTGTCCGGCGTGCCACGATGGATGTCGTGCCGACACTCCCGCTGGGCCCCGACGAGCTGCTGACCACCACCCGCTCGGTCCGCAGGCGGCTGGACCTCACCCGGTCGGTGCCGATGGAGCTGGTCCGCGAGTGCCTGGAGATCGCCCTCCAGGCACCGTCGGGGTCGAACCGGCAGGGCTGGCGGTGGGTCGTGGTCACCGACCCGGCGAAGCGGGACCTGATCGGCCGGATCTACCAGCGCGCGGCGCACGGCTACCTGGCCTCGGAGGGCTCGGCCGCCCGGCTCTTCGCCGACGACCCGGAGCGGGCCGAGGAGCAGCGCCGGGTGGGGGAGAGCGTGGCCTGGCTCGCCGACCGGATGGGGCAGGTGCCGGTGCTGCTCCTGCCGTGCCTCCAGGTCGACTCCGGCGAGCTGCCGGCCGGCAACCAGGCCGGGCTCTGGGGGTCGGTGCTGCCGGCCGCGTGGAGCTACATGCTCGCCGCCCGGGCGCGCGGCCTCGGCACCGCGTGGACCACGCTGCACCTGGCGTACGAGGCGGAGGTCGCCGAGCTGCTCGGGCTGCCCGCGACCGTGCGCCAGGCCGCGCTGATCCCCACCGCGTGGTACACCGGCCAGGGGTTCCGGCCGGCGCGGCGGCAGCCCCTGGACGAGGTCCTGCACGTCGACCGGTGGTGACCCGCCGGCCGACGCCGCCCGCGACCGGCCCGGGCGGTGCTTCGGCGCGGGGCCGGTCGGGTCAGCGGAGGGCCGGTCCGCTCAGCGGGCCCTTGGTGGCCAGCCGGATCCGCAGCCCGCCGTAGGTGCGGGCGTTCGCCCGGTCGAGGATCGTGGAGACCGGGGCGTAGGAGTTCCGCTCGTTCGGGTTGGTGCAGGCGCCCTGCCCCGGGTCGCCGTGCGACAGGATGCCCAGCGCCTTGCCGTCGGCCTCCGTGAAGAGCGGGCCGCCGCTGTCGCCCGGTCGGGCGCAGATGCGCACGTCGATGCCGCCGCTGGTCTTGCCGATGATCTCCCCGCAGCGGGTGCCGGGCAGGTAGCCGGCGCCGGCGCCCGAGTCGACGTACTGCTCGCCGGCCTTCGGCGTGTACGCCGCGCCGGTCGCGCAGACCACCCAGCCGGGCTGGATGGCGCTCCACGGCACGTGCCCGGTGACCGCCACGTCGCCGCTGCCCCGCGTGGCGCACCGCGGGTTGTCGGGCACGCACCAGTAGTTGACCAGGCTGGGCACCTGCGTGGCCCCCACCGGGTACGCCCACCTCCCGATCGCGCCCGCCTGGTACGGCATGATCGCGTAGTCGTACGGGTAGGCGTTCTCGGCCAGCCCCCGCCTCGACGCCTCGACGGTCACCGGCACCTTCGGGCCGAGGAACTGGTGCCAGGTGCGGTCCACCAGTTGGTGCCGCCCCCCGACGACGCAGTGCCCCGCCGTCAGCACGTACGGGTCGCGCAGCCCGACGAGCACGTTGAAGCCCGTCGTGCAGCCGCCCACGGTGCCGTCGTCGCGCGGCACGTCCAGCCGGATGCCGCCGCGCATCGGCGCCTGCGCGCAGTCGCGCGGGTCGCAGGCCTTCTGCACCACGGTGCCGGCGATCCGGGCCCGGGCGCGGGCCGGCACCCCGGCGGCGCGCAGCGCGTCGGCCAGCCGGGGATCGTCGGCGCGGATCCGGTCGCCGGTGAGCACGACCACCTCGTTGGCCCGCTCGTCCACCACCACGTCGGCGCCGGCCGTCGCGTCGAGCGTGGTGGCCAGCCGAGCCGCCGCCTCGGTGAGCTGCCGCAGCGGGTGGCGCACCGGCACGACCCGGATGTGCGCCGCGTCCGGCAGGTTGGCCACCGTCGCCCGGACCGGCTCGACGCCGGTGGCGGCGACGGTGAGCACGCCCCCGGCGGCCTGGTCCAGCCACATCCCGCCGTACGCGGCGGGGAACTCCGCGGCGAGCGACGCGGCCAGCGGCGCGGACAGCTCCTGGAGCGCGAGCCGCCGGACCGCCTCGTCGGTGTCGACCCGGTAGCGGTCGCGCAGGTAGGAGACGGAGGCGGGGCTGTCCCCGGCGACCTCGGCGGCCGGGCGGGCCCGGAGGGTCACCGCCGCGCCCGGCGTGGCGCCGCCGCCGGGGCGGCCGCCGAGCCCGCTGTCCGCGCCGGCCGGCGCGGCCGCCGGGGCGGCGCCGTCACCCAGCGGGACCGGGGTCCCCGCGGCGGTGGGCGTGGCCGGTGCCCGGTCGGTGTCACCGAACGGCATCCCGGCGACCGCCGCCGCACCCGCCGCGCAGGCGACGACCACCCCGGCCGCCACCACCCGTCGTCGCAACCGCACCTGGCAACCTCCCCCGTCGTCGCCGTCGGGATGGTCGGGGACCGCTCCCGCTCGGCGCGGTGAGTCTAGTGGCACCGTTGATCATCGTGGGCCCCGTGCGGTCGGTGGGGAGCGGTCCGTCCACGCCGCCGGACTCACACCAGGGAATCGCGCCACTGCCGGTGCAGGGCGGCGTACCGGCCGCCGGCGGCGGCGAGCCGGTCGGGCGGGCCGTCCTCGACGATCCGGCCGCCGTCGAGCACCAGCACCCGGTCGGCCGTCTCCACGGTGGAGAGCCGGTGCGCGATCACCAGGGCGGTGCGGTCCCGCAGGACGGTGCCCAGCGCGCGCTGCACCAGCCGCTCGGTCGGCACGTCCAGCGAGGAGGTCGCCTCGTCCAGGATCAGCACCGCCGGGTCGGCCAGGAACGCCCGGGCGAACGCGACGAGCTGCCGCTGGCCGGCGGAGAGCCGGCCGCCGCGCCGGTGCACCTCGGTGGCGTACCCGTCGGGGAGGGCCGCGATGAAGTCGTGCGCGCCGATCGCCCGCGCGGCGGCCTCCACGGCGGCGTCGTCGGCGCCCGGCCGGCCGAACCGGATGTTCTCCGCCACGGTGCCGCCGAAGAGGTGGGTCTCCTGGGTCACCAGCACGACCGCGCGGCGCAGCTCCGCGTCGGCGACGTCGCGCAGGTCGACCCCGTCGAGGCTGACCGTGCCGGCGAGCGGGTCGTGGAACCGGGCGAGCAGCTTCGCGACGGTCGACTTGCCGGCGCCGGTGGGCCCGATCAGCGCCACGGTCTGCCCGGCCGGGACGGCGAGGTCGAGCCCGGCCAGGATCGGCGCGTCCGGCCGGTAGCCGAAGGTGACCGCGCGGAAGTCGACCGCCCCCCGCCCCGGCCCGCCGGGCAGCGGCACGGGCCGGGCCGGCTCGGCCACCGACGGCCGCTCGTCGAGCACCCCGGCCAGCTTCTCCAGGGCGGCGGTGGCCGACTGCAACGAGTTGTAGAACTGGCTCAGCTCCTGCATCGGCTCGAAGAACCGCCGCAGGTAGAGCAGGAACGCCGCCAGCACGCCGACCTCGGTCGCCCCGCCCAGCACCCGAGCGCCGCCGTAGCAGAGCACCACCGCCACGGTCACGTTGCCGATCACCTTGATCCCCGGCGAGTACGTGGCCATCAGCCGGAACGCCTGCCGGCTCGCCACCCGGTAGTCGTCGTTGACCGTCGCGAAGATCCGCTGGTTGCGCGGCTCCCGGCGGAACGCCTGCACCGCCCGGATGCCCCGCATCGACTCCACGAAGTGGACGATGACCAGGGCCATCGCCTCCCGGGTGCGCCGCCACGCGTCGGCAGACGCCCGCGCGAACCAGCGGGACAGCCAGAACAGGAACGGGAACGCGAGCAGGGTCACCGCGGCCAGCGGCAGGTCCAGCCAGAGCAGGATGCCGGCCACCGACAGGATCGACAGCACCGCCAGCACCAGGCCGTCGATGCCACCGCCGACCAGTTCCCCGATCGCGTCCAGGTCGCTGGTGAGCCGGGAGACCATCCGGCCGGCGGTGTACCGCTCGTGGAACGCCACGGACAGGCGCAGGAAGTGCCCGTACACCCGCTGGCGGAGGTCGAGCAGGACGGCCTGGCCGATCCGCGCGGAGAGGGTGAGGAAGCCCCGGCGGGCCGCGTACTCCACGACGGTGGCGGCGGCGAACGCGGCGGCGACGGCCAGCAGCGGGCCGGGCTCGCCGGCCCGCAGCGGCGCGATCGCGCGGTCGATGCCGAGCATCACCAGGTACGGCCCGGCCATCGCGGCGGCGTTCTGGCCGAGCAGCAGCGCGACGGCCAGCCCGAGCCGGCGCCGGTGCGGGCGCAGCAGGTCGCGCAGCAGCACCCGGCTGCGGACCCGGAGTCGGGCCACCGCCTCGGGCGCGGTGTCCTCGGCGAGGCTGCGGTCGGCGTCGGGGTCGGTGGCGACGCCGCGCCACCGGGTGAGGTCCGCCCCGCCCGGGTGGGCGGCCCCGCCGGTCACGACCGCACCAGGCCGCGGCCGTCGGGCGGCGCGGGTGCCGGCTCGGCGGAGAGCACCGCGCGGTACGCCGGCACGTCGGCGAGCAGTTCGGAGTGCCGCCCGACGGCGGTGATCCGACCCCCCTCCAGCAGCGCCACCCGGTCGGCGAGGGCGATCGTGGAGGGCCGGTGTACCACCAGCAGGGCGGTGGCGTTGCGCAGCACCCGCTTCAACGCGGCCTCCACCAGCGCCTCGGTGTGCACGTCGAGCGCGGAGAGCGGGTCGTCCAGCACGAGCAGCGCGGGCCGGCCGAGCACCGCCCGGGCCAGGGCCAGCCGCTGGCGTTCCCCGCCGGAGAGCGACAGCCCCTGTTCGCCCACCCGGGTGGCCAGCCCCCACGGCAGCTCGTACGCGAAGTCCGCCTGGGCGAGCGCGAGGGCGGCCCGGACCTCGTCCTCCCCGGCCTCCGGGCGGCCCAGGGTGAGGTTCTCCCACACGGACATGGAGAACAGCGTCGGCTCCTCGAAGGCCACCCCGACCAGCCGGCGCAGCGAGGACAGCCGCAGGTCACGCAGGTCGTGCCCGTCCAGGGTGATCCGGCCGCCGGTCACCTCGTGCAGCCGGGGCACCAGGGAGAGCAGGGTGCTCTTGCCGCTGCCGGTCGCGCCGACCAGCGCCACGGTCTCGCCCGGCTCGACGGTCAGGTCGACGTCGCGCAGCACCGGCGCCGTGGTCCCCGGGTAGCGGAACGAGACCCGCTCGAAGCGGAGCCGGCCGCGCACCTCGGTGCGGCGCAGGGCGACCGCGCCCGGGGCGTCCACGATGGCGGGCGGGGTGTCCAGCACCTCCAGGACCCGGTCGGCGGCGGTCGCCGCCTCCTGGCCGTTGGCGATGATCCAGCCCAGCGACTGCACCGGCCAGATCAACATCAGCTGGAGGCTGACGAACGCGACCAGCTCGCCGATGGTCAGCACGTCACCGGCGGCGGCCGCCGCGCCGGCCACCAGCACCACGCCCAGGGTCAGGTTCGGCACCAGGTCGAGCAGGGCGGAGGTGCGGGCCAGCAGCCGGCCCTTGTCGACCCCGGTGTCGTGCAGCGCCCGGGCGTCGACGGCGAACCGGGCGGCCAGTTCCGGCCCCCGCCCGTACGCCTTCATGGCGCGCAGCCCCTGGGCGGTCTCCTCGACCAGCGTGGCCACGTCGCCCTGCTGGTCCTGCATCCGGCGGGAGGCGGCGTGGTACTGCCGGGCGAAGCGCCGGGTGATCAGGAACAGCGGCACCGCGCTCGCCGCCACCAGCAGCCCCAGCGCGGGGTGCAGCCGGATCAGCAGCACCACCACGGCCAGGTAGGTCACCAGGTTGAGCACCAGGAAGAAGAGGCCGAACGAGAGGAACCGGCGCAGCACCGACAGGTCGCTGGTGATCCGGGACAGGAGCTGCCCGGACTGCCACCGGTCGTGGAATCCGGCCGGCAGCCGTTGCAGGTGGGCGTAGACGTCGGCGCGGATCGCCGCCTCGATCCGCATCGAGGACGACGACTGCACCCAGCGCCGGATGAAGATCAGCAGCGCCTCGACCAGGCCGAGCAGCAGCGCCAGCCCGGCGAGCCGGAGCAGCCCGGCCGGGTCCTGCCGGGCGACCGGGCCGTCCACCACCCGCTGCGTGACCAGCGGTACGGCGATGCCCGCCCCGGTCGCGGCGAGCCCGGCCAGCAGCAGCCAGCCGAACTCGGCCGCGTGGGGGCGCAGGTAGTGCCGCAGCCGCCAGAGGTTGTGCAGCGGATGCGGGCCGGCCTCGACCCGGGGAGCGGGGTTGCCGTCGCTCTCCGCAGGCACTACCCGACGGTAGCGTCAAACGGGAGCGACGCCGCTGTCAGCTTCCCGTCACGGCCGCTCGTGTCCGAGAAGCCACTTCTTCACGTCCAGCCCCCAGCGGTAGCCACCGAGCGTCCCGTCGGTGCGCAGCACCCGGTGGCAGGGGACGAAGAGCGCGGCGGCGTTGCGGGCACAGGCCGCCGCGGCGGCGCGTACGGCCGCGGGACGGCCGGCCAGCCCGGCGTAGGCCGTGTAGGTCACCGGATCGCCCGGCTTCACCTCGCGCAGCACCTGCCAGGCGTGCGCCATGAAGACTCCGCCGGTGTGCTGCTGCACCGGCACGGCGTCGATCGCGGTCAGCTCGCCGTCGAAGTAGGCCGCCACGGCGGCGGTGATCGGGCCCAGGTCGGCCCGGTGCCGCAGCGGAGCCCGCAGCGTCGGGTGCACCAGCGGGAGCAGGTGCTCGGGTTCGCCGGTGAAGCCCGCCGCGCGGACCGCCCCGTCCGGGCCGGCCACGATGCTGAGCGGTCCGGCCGGGGTGTCGATGACGGTGCTGTCGTTCATGCTCATGCTGCTCTCCAGAGTCGGATCACCGCGTACGAGCGCCAGGGGCGCCAGCGGTCGGCGTACGCGTCGAGGGTCTTGGGGTCGTCGGGCAGGCCGAGGGCGGCGGCGCCCCGGCGTACGGCCAGGTCGGTGGGGAGAAGGACGTCCGGGTCGCCGAGGGCGCGCATCGCGACGTAGCCCGCCGTCCACGGCCCGATGCCGGGCAGCGCCAGCAGCCGCCGGACGGTCTCCTCCCGGTCCCCGCCGGGCGCCAGGTCCACCGACCCGTCGGCGACGGCCCCGGCGAGGGCGCGGATCGTCTCCCGCCGCCCCGCCGGCATCCCGAACACCTCGTCCGGCACGCCGAGCACCTCCTCGGCGGTGGGGAAGCCGGTCAGCCACGGCCCCGGCTCGTCGGGGACGTCGGTGGTGGGCGGGCGGAGGTGGTTCAGCAGACGGGTGAGGGTGGTCCGGGCCGAGCGGACGGAGACCTGCTGGCCGACGATCGCACGCAGGGCCATCTCGAAGCCGTCGACCGAGCGGGGCAGGCGGATCCCCGGCTCGGCGGCGACCGCCCCGGCCAGGGCCGGGTCGGCTGCGAGGGTGCCGTCGACGGCGGTCGGGTCGGCGTCGAGGTCGAACAGGCGGCGGCAGCGGGCCACCGCGGGAGCCAGGTCGCGCATGTCGGTCAGCCGCAGGGTCGCCGTCACGTGCCCGTCCGCCGGAGTCAGGGTCACCTCGCCCGCGCCGTGCGGCAGCCGCAGGCCCCGGCGGTACGTCCCGTCGCGCACCTCCTCGACGCCCGGCAGCGCGCGCAGCGCGAGGAAGTCCAGCAGCGCTCCCGCGTGCAGCGGCGGGCGGTACGCGAGCCGCAGCGTGATCGTGCCCGCCCCGCCCGGCGCGGGGAACCGGCCGCGCCGGGCGGCACGCAGTTCGGACGGGGCCGTCCCGTACACCTCGCGGACCGTGTCGTTGAACTGCCGGACGCTGCCGAACCCGGCGGCGAACGCGATCTCCGCCATGCCCAGGTCGGTGGTCTCGATCAGCGTGCGGGCGGTCTGCGCGCGTTGCGCCCGGGCCAGGGCGAGGGGGCCGGCGCCCATCTCCGCCCGCAGCATCCGGTGCAGGTGCCGTTCGGTGTAGCCGAGCCGGGCGGCCAGCCCCGGGATGCCGTCCCGGTCGACCACCCCGTCGGCGATCAGCCGCATCGCCCGGCCGACCACGTCGGCCCGGAGGTCCCACTGCGGGGAGCCCGGGGCGGCGTCCGGCCGGCACCGCCGGCAGGCGCGCAGCCCCGCGCCCTGGGCCGCCGCGGCCGAGGGGAAGAACCGGACGTTCTGCCGCTTCGGCGTCATGGCCGGGCACGACGGCCGGCAGTAGATCCCGGTCGAGGTCACACCGGTGTAGAACCACCCGTCGAACCGCTGGTCGCGGCTGTCGACGGCCCGGTAACACCGTTCGAAGTCCAACTCCACGCCACCGATGATGCCCCTGCTCGGCGCCCCCGGCTCGCGGAAATCGGACGCGGTCGTACGGGCGGGAACGGGACGTCGGGCGCCGAAACTGTCGGTTGTGGTCGGTACCGTCCGGCCACCAACTCAAGAAGGGGTGCGGCAATGGCGAGCGTGGCGGGTCGGGAAGCGGCGTCGACACGGGACGGGCACCCCCCGCTGGACGCCGTGGTGGTGCAGGGCTTCTACGACCGGATGCGCGCGGTCGCCCCGGCCGCCGTCGGCGCGATCGAGCGGGACCGGGCGGGCGACCCGGGGCGGGCGTTCGGCGACACCGCCTGTGGCCGGCTGGTGCGCTCGCTGGACGCCGACGGGGTCCGGGCGCTGGGCATGTGGGTGCACCACTGGTGCATGCGCTTCTACGACGACGACACCCGGGTGGCGCTGCGCCTGGTCCGGGAGATCGCCGGCCGCCCCGGGCTGGGCTGGACGGCCGACGAGGTGCGTTGGATGCTTCGCGAGTCTTACGCGGCCGGCCCGGCCGCCGAGGCCCGCTTCACGCTGCCGCTCGCCGCCGCCGGGGAGTTGGCCCCCGGCGCCCTGCGGATCGAGCCGGTCGTCCCGCGCCAGCCCGGCCCCCGCGACTGACCGGCGGCGCCTGCCGGGCAGGATGGGGCCGCGCAGACCCCGACGGAAGGACGACCGTGCCCGCCAGCGAACCGACCATCCTCGCCACCAGCATGGGCCTCTACGCTCCGCGCCGCGAGGGCGAGGCCCGGCGGGTCAACCCGGTGTTCGACCTCGCCGCGGAGTTGGCCGGCGCAGGAGCGGAGCCGAGGATCTGCTTCCTCAACCAGGCCGAGGGGGACCAGCCGACCACGCTGGCCCGGGTCTACGAGGCGTTCGCCGGCAGCCGGTTCCGGATGACGCACCTGGCGCTCTTCCCGATGCCCAACGTCGACGACATCCGCGCCCACCTGCTCGCCCAGGACGTCGTCTGGGTGGGTGGCGGCAGCGTCGCGAACCTCTGCGCGGTGTGGCGGGTGCACGGCCTCGGCGAGATCCTGCGGGAGTGCTGGGAGGCCGGCGTCGTGCTCGGCGGGGTCTCCGCCGGCTCGATCTGCTGGCACGCCGGCGGCGCCACCGACAGCTTCGGCACCACCCTGCGCGGCTTCACCGACGGGCTGGGCTGGCTGCCCTACGGCAACGGCGTGCACTACGACAGCGAGGAGCAGCGCCGGCCGCTGATGCACCGGCTGGTCGGCGACGGCACGCTGCCGACGGCGCACTGCACCGACGACGGCACCGGGCTGCTCTACCGGGGCGAGCGGCTGGTCGAGGCGGTCGCGGACCGTCCGGGCGTCGGCGCGTACGAGGTCAGCCGCGGCCCGGACGGCAGCGTGCGGGAGACCCCGATCGGGCCGCGCCTGCTCGGCTGAGCGTCACCGGCGGGGCAGTCGGAGCCTGCCTGCCCGGGGGTGGGGAGCACCGGCGTAAGCTGGCTCGTCGTGAGTCTCACCATCGGCATCGTCGGCCTGCCCAACGTCGGCAAGAGCACCCTGTTCAACGCGCTGACCAAGAACGACGTGCTCGCGGCGAACTACCCGTTCGCCACCATCGAGCCCAACGTCGGCGTCGTCGGGCTGCCGGACGAGCGGCTGCACAAGCTCGCCGAGATCTTCAGCTCGCAGAAGGTGCTGCCCGCCCCGGTGTCGTTCGTCGACATCGCCGGCCTGGTGCGCGGCGCCTCCAAGGGGCAGGGCCGGGGCAACGCGTTCCTGGCGAACATCCGTGACGCCTCGGCGATCTGCCAGGTCGTCCGGGCCTTCTCCGACCCGAACGTGGTGCACGTCGACGGCAAGGTCTCCCCGGCCGACGACATCGAGACGATCAACACCGAGCTGATCCTCGCCGACCTCCAGACGCTGGAGAAGGCGGTGCCGCGGCTGGAGAAGGAGGCCAAGCTCCGCAAGGACCGGGCCGCCGCGGTGACCGCCGCCAAGCAGGCCGTCGAGCTGCTCGACACCGGCGTCACCCTCTACGCGGGCGCCAAGGACGCGGGCATCGAGCTGGAGCACCTGCGTGAGCTGCACCTGCTCACCACGAAGCCCTTCCTCTACGTCTTCAACGTCGACGAGGCCGAGCTGGGCAACGCCGAGTTCCTCGACGAACTGCGCGCCCTGGTCGCCCCCGCCGAGGCCGTCTTCATGGACGCCAAGATCGAGTCCGAGCTGGTGGACCTGCCCGAGGAGGAGGCCCGCGAGCTGCTGGAGTCGATCGGGCAGCCCGAGCCGGGGCTGGACCAGCTCGTCCGGGTCGGCTTCCGCACGCTCGGGCTCCAGACGTACCTCACCGCGGGCCCCAAGGAGGCGCGGGCCTGGACCATCCCGGTCGGGGCGACCGCGCCGGAGGCCGCGGGTGTGATCCACTCCGACTTCCAGCGCGGCTTCATCAAGGCCGAGGTGGTCTCCTACGACGACCTGGTCGCTGCCGGCTCGATGGCCGCGGCCAAGGCGGCCGGCAAGGTCCGGATCGAGGGCAAGGAGTACGTGATGCAGGACGGCGACGTCGTGGAGTTCCGCTTCAACGTCTGAATCCGGTCCGTTTCCCCAGGTCGGGAAGGTGTGCCCTCGCCCTGGGGCACACCGGGGGCACAACCCCGGGCCTCATCGACCGCCCGGCGGGTGCGCTCCTCCGAGTCCGGCATCGGGTGCCCGTGGGTCGACAGGACCAGGGGTCGCGTTTTCGTGCCCCAGCCGCTCGGCGACCACGATGACGACTCGCCCTGCATCAGCAGAACCGAGGCGTAGTGGTGGCGCGGATCGTGAGTCGTGATGCTCTCCGACAGGCCGACCTTCCGGATGCGGAAGGGGACACGCCCGCCTGGGACGATGGGCGGGTGAAGACCACCCGACTCATCACCTCGGAGGATGCGCCGAAGCACGTCGAAGCCCGCGTCAGTGCTCAAGGCGCCCGGGTGCTTGCTGACACTAGTCGCGCCAGCCGGGTGCGGCCGGTCCCTGTCGGGTCCAGGCTGCGGGTCACGAAGTACGGGCAACTCCTGACCTTCTTGATCACTTCATCGGCGTGCTCGCACGGGTTCGGCCACCCGCATAGCCTCGACCGGTACCGGTACCGGTCCGCGGAGCGGGCCGGCACGGCGTGTCAGCAAACCCGGCCAACGTTTGTGGTCACGGCACCAGGGGCTCATTCGCCCAGCGGAGCACCCCGCCAGCGCCATTCCCCGAGCTGTGGGCGTCCCGGCAGCTCGATCCGGCCGGTGGACCACCGCAGTGCCGCCCACGGGTCGACGGTGGCCAGTTCCCGCGCCGCCTCAGGAAACAGTCGGGCGAGTACGCGAGCGCACACCTCACGCGGGGGGTCGATGGCAATACCCAGGCCCTGGGCGATGTCGTCCCCGTGCAGCAACGTCTCCACGCACCCCATGGCGGCGAAGCCCTCCGGATCAGCTTGACCCGCCGGGTGGTAGGCCCGGACATCCGCTCCGGACGTGCGCACCGTGGCTGCCAGGATGCGACCGCCCGCCTCGGCGAACTCCAGTACCTCCGCCGGGGAAGCGTCCTTGTCGGCGACTGCCATGAAGCGCGTGAACCGCCCCTCCGGCCGGGCCACCAGCTGGCCCGCGAACGACATCAGGCAGTCACCGATGTGTTCGGCGGTGTGCCAGCAGTCCCACTCCAGGCTGCCCGCCCGCGTGGACCAGTCCAGCCCGGTCGCTGGTCGTAGGCTGGCGACAACGCTGGACAATGCCGCATCGAGATCATCGGCGGTGACCGCCACGTCTTCCCCCCAGGTGCACGAGGCCGATGTCGCACCGGCCTTGATCGGTAGCCGCCACCATGCCTGACCGGTGTGACACCGAAGCCCTGAAAGCCTCGTGACCAGGCGTGCAGCAGCGGTGCCCTCGGCAGACGAACGCGGCCAGGGGTCCCGCTTCAACGCCTGGGCGCGCACCTGGCGACGGTGTGCGGCACGACGCGCCCGGCGGGACGACGGCAGGCTGACCGGGACCCTTCCTCCTCGTCCCCGGCGAGGGGGCCGTGGTCCCGCTCAGGTCAGGCCGCTCCCGGCGCCGGCACCGCCTTCTCGGCGGCGCGGCTCACCTCTTCCCAGGCCGCCCAGGTCTCCATGCGCCGCTTGGAGATGTCGAAGGCGACGTCGTAGACCATGCTGCCGAGCAGCAGCCGAAGCGGCGGGTCGTCGCTGTCGACCAGCGTCATCAGCGCCTCCGCGGCCAGCCGCGGCTCGCTGTCGATCGACCCGTCCGCCCACTGCCTGGCCAGTTCCTCGCGCAGCGGGTCGTAGGCGGGGTTCGGGGTGGCCGCCCTGCTGCTGGTGTAGAGGTCCGTCCAGTAGCCGCCCGGCTGGACGATGGTGACCTTCACCCCGAAGCGGGCGGCCTCGGCGGCCAGCGCCTCGCTCATGCCCTCCAGGGCGAACTTGCTCGCGCTGTAGAGCCCGGTGCTGGGGAAACCGCCGAGCGCGCCGATGCTGGAGATCTGCACGAGGTGCCCGCCGCCCTGGGCCCGCAGGTGCGGCAGGACGGCCTGACTGACCCAGAGCGCGCCGAAGAAGTTGAGGTCCAGCTGAGCGCGGGCCTCGGCCTCGGTGAACTCCTCCACCATGCCCATGAAGAGTGCCCCGGCGTTGTTCACGACGACGTCGAGCCGGCCGAAATGCTCGGACGCCCGGGCGACGACGTCGAAGACCGCCGCCCGGTCCGTGACGTCGAGGCCCAACGCCAGCAGGCGGCCGGGGTGCCGGGCGGCGAGGTCGTCGAGCGGCGAGACGTCGCGGGCCGCGCCGACGACCCGGTCACCGGCGGCGAGCGCGGCCTCGGCGAAGGCTCGGCCGAGGCCGCGGCTGGCCCCGGTGATGAACCAGACCCGGGGCGCGGCGGTGCCTGAGGCTTCCATGAGAAGTTCCCTCCATTAAGCGAGACGGACCGTCTCGTCTTGTTGACGTGAGTGACCATACCCGACCTGACCCGGTTGTCAAGACGGACCGTCTCGTCTCTTTGCTAGATTGGGCCCGTGCCGAAGCAGAAGGTCACCCCCGACTCCACCCGCCGCAGCGAGACGGCGCGGCGGGCCATCCTCGCCGCCGCCCTCGACCTCGTCGGCGAGCTGGGCTACGCGAAGCTCAGCATCGAGGGCATCGCCGCCGCCGCCGGCGTGGGCAAGCAGACCATCTACCGCTGGTGGCCGTCGAAGGGCGCGCTGCTGTTCGACGCCATCCTCACGCTCGCCATGGACGGGCAGGACGGCCAGAGCGCCGCCCTACCCGACACCGGCGACCTCGCGGCCGACCTGAAGCTGGTCCTGCGGGCCACCGTCGCGGAGTTGAACGAGCCGCGCTACGACCAGCCCATGCGTGCCCTGCACACCGAGATCGTCCACGATCCCGCCCTGGCCGCCGACTATGCGGAGCGGCTGGACGGGCCCATGCGGGAGCTCAAGAAGGAACGCCTGCGCGCCGCCCAGCGGGCGGGCCAACTTGCCGAGGACGTCGAACTCGACGTGGCCGTCGACATGCTGTTCGGACCGGTCCTCAACCGGTGGCTCCAGCGCACCGGCCCGCTGACGCCCGAGTACGCCGACCAGGTGGTGGACACGGCGCTGCGCGGTCTGCGGCCACGAGACCGATAGGACCGGGGTCAGCGCAGGGAGCCGCCGAGTCGCCCCTGCCCGTGCGGCCCGACGCCCGTCACTTCCGCTTCGAGGAGTTCACGGCCCAGATCGCCACGGCGGCGCAGAGGATCAGGCAACTCAATCCGCCGCAGAGCAGCACGCCGGTGGCAAGAAGGCTCGATCCCATGGGGCATGATCCTAAGTGCCGGGTAGGCGAACCGGCGTCCCCGCTCCCGACCGCCGGCCATGCCTCACCCGCGCTCCGGCCCCGCGCCCGCGACGTCGCCCGCCCCTGCGGCCGCTCCCTCTCGCGGGGGAGACGGATCCCCCGGTCACGGGAGTGGGCCCCCGGCCCGCCGCGGCTACGGTCACCTCCATGGGTGATCAGGTTCGCGTCCGGCGCTGGCCGGCGTACGGAGTGGCGGTGCTGTTCCTCGCGTACGCGATGGGAAAGGCCGTCTTCGCGGCGCAGTCCCGGCTCGGATTTCCGGGCGGGCCGGTCGTGTCGGCCGCCGAGCACGAGAGCTACGCCCGCGATGTCATGGCTGTGGCCACGGCCCAGTGGTCGGCGGCCGCGTCCGGGCTGTTGGCCGCGTGCCTCGCCGTCGCCACGGTCACGACGCTGGCGCGCCGGGTGCCGAGGCCCCTCATGCTGCTGGCGCTCGCCGGCATGCTGCTGGCCGGCGGAGCCGGCGCGTCGATCATGGCGGTGGACGGCTTCATCGGCATCGGTGTGGGCTGGCAGTGGTACCACGGGGTCGTCGGGCTCGTCGCGATCGGGCTGCTCCTGGAGATGATCCGGTCCTACGCGAGGTCGACGAGACGTGCCGCGGCCTGATCGCACGCGGTGGGGTGCGTACGGGGCGGCGGCGTGCGCCACCGCCTACGGTTCGATGAAGCTCGCGCAGGCGTTGGGCGCCAACGCGCTGGCCGACAAGGATCCGCTCCCGCCGGAACTGCGGGACCGGCTGCTGGCACGGGATCCGATGTTCGTGGCGAGCCACTGGGCGCTGGCCGCCGCCGCGGTGGTCGGCGTCGTGGTCGCGCTGGCCACGCTGCGACCCTGGCGGGCGGCGCCCCCACGTCGCCTGCTGCTCGTGATCGCGTGGACGTTGGGGGTCTTCATGATCGCGCGGTCGATCGGGGTGCTGGGGTTCGGCCTCGTCGGCGACGCGCTGCTGCTGACGGGGGTCCGTCCGCCCCCGGCCGAGCACGCCGCGCTGGCCCGTGAACTGGCGCGGTGGGACCTGTTGCTGTGGTCGCCGTTCTTCCTGCTCTGGGGGGCTTGCTGGACGGCGGCGGGACGGCGGCTGGGCAGCGTCTCCGGCGAACGCCTCGGCGGCCCCCGCCACCGGCTCCCGGCCGGGTGAACCGGAGGCGGCACGGCTCACCCGCCGCCCGTCTGGCCGCGCCGCCATACCTCCCCCTGGACGCCGTGGCGTTCCGCCGCGTACCGCTCCTGCGTGGCGGCCGCGTCGCGCGCGGCGGCGGAGTCCTCCGGCGAGGACAGCCGCCGCCGGTCCCGCCGGCCGACGACGACGAACACCACGACGGCCAGCACCACCAGCACGCCGAGAATGACCAGCACTGTCTCCATGCGGCAGACGGTACGGCGTCGGCGCCACCGGCGGTGGTCGCGAGCCGCACGCGGGGCCGGGCCACCCCTACCATCTCCGTCATGATCACTCCGCCGTTGGCGCCCGACGTGCTCGCCCGCTACCCCGGCCTGGAGAGGCTCGGCCGCACGGCCACCCGGCTGCACCCGCGGCCCGGGGCGGTCGCGGCCACCGACAGCCACGTCGGCGGGCCCCTGCTGTGGCCGGCCGACGAGCCCTGGCCCACCTGCGTCACCCCGTACATGGTGCAGGAGGAGGTGCCGATCCCGGTCGAGCTGGTGGCCCGGATGCGGGCGGCGGAGCGCGGGCGCCGGCAGCCGCACATCCTGGCCGAGGGCGAGATCGAGCTGCACCAGGAGATCGCCGCCCTGGTCGGCCCGGGTTTCGTCGGCTGGGGCTCGCGCGGCGGCGGCCCGGTCGTCGGCTACCGGTACGTGCCGCGACCGCATCTGACGCCCAACCCGATGGTGGCGCTGGCGCAACTGCGCGCGCGGGACGTCCCCGACCTGCCCCGGCCCGGTGGGGCGGACCTGTTGCAGGTGTTGTGGTGCCCGTTCGAGCACTCCGTGGGCCCGTGGGGGCCGACGGTGGAGCTGCGCTGGCGGCGCGAGGCGGACCTGACCGACCTCCTCGCGGAGCCGCCGCGCGGCGAGGTGGGCACCGACGGGTACGTGCCCCGGCAGTGCCGGCTGCACCCGGAGCAGGTCGTCGAGTACCCGTACCCGGAGGAGCTGCCGGAGGGCCTGCGGAGGCTGGTCGACGAGAAGGACGAGGAAGGTGGGGACGACGACGAGGACTACGTCGACACCTTCATGGCGCCCGGCTGGAAGGTCGGCGGCTACGCCGACTGGAGCCTCACGGACCCGCATCCGACACCGTGCCCGCGTTGTGCCGGCCCCACCACGTTGGCCCTCGTCATCGACTCCTCGGAGCGGGGCACCGGGCGGTGGCAGCCGACCCGGGCGGACGGCGAGCCCGACCACGACCCGTACGAGCCGACCGGGGTGGTCGTCGGCCGGCACGGCGCGCTGCGCATCTTCGTGTGTCTGAGCTGCCCGGACGTGCCGTTCCTGCTCAACCAGCAGTGAGGAGTGACCAGTGCCGTCGACGAACCCGTGGCTGTCCGGGCCGACGCCCACCGGCCGCCTGCCCCGTGCACGGCTGGAGGAGCGCATCCTCAACCTGCTGTCGTCGCAGAACATGTGTGTGCTCGCCACCGCCGGCCCGGACGGGCCGCTCGCCACGCCGGTGCGGTACCACCCGCTGGGCTTCGCGGTGCTGTTCACCGCCGCGCCGCAGTCGCCGAAGATGCGCAACGTCGCCGCTGATCCACGGGTGTCGGTCGGCGTCTTCGCCCCGCTGGTCGGGCTGGCCAGCAGCCGTGGCGCCCAGATTTTCGGCACAGCCCGGGTGCTCGGCCCGGACGACCCGGACCGGGCGCGTTACTGGTCGGCGTTCCGGTGGGAGAACGAGCACGTCGAGCGCGGCCGGCCGCTGTCCGAGCCACCCCGCGACACGCTCGTGGTGATCGAGGCGGAGCGCATCGTCTACACGGAACACTGGCTGCGGCGCGACGGCTTCGCGCCCCGGCAGTTCTGGCGTCGCTCTGGTTGAGTCGTCTCCCGAACGCGATCGACGCCCGGCTGCCACCCCTGACCCGGCGCGGACGGGGACGAGTGCAACGCCATGGGTGTCAAAGATGTGGGTCGGCGTTCGTGGTGTTCCATCCCGGAGCAGCGGGCCGCCCGTGTCGGCGGTGGCGTCAACCGGCGGGGCGGGTCAGTTCGATCTGGTCGCCGGCCAGCACCTCCGTGGTGCCTCCCGGATGGCGGACCTCCAGTACCGGCACGCCCTCGTCGAGCTGCATGCTCCGCCGCTCCGCGCCCGTGGGCATCCGCGCGATCACCGTTCCGCCGGAGGGCACCTCGACCGGCCGGCGTGCGGGTGTCTTCCGCACGTGGCTGCCGTGGCCCCGCACCGTGCTGACCAGCCCTTCGGAGCGCAGCAGGGAGATCGCCATGCGCACGGCTTCGCGGCCGATCCCGTACTCCTGGGTCAACCGCGTCTCGCTCGGCAAAGTCGTCCCCGGGCCGAATTCGCCCGACTCGATGCGCTGCCGGAGCTGGTCGGCGAGCTGCACGTAGACCGGGGTGTGCGAGCGCGGATCGATGGTCATGGCTCACAAGCCTTGTTCCCCCGTCGGCAGGTCTGGTTGTGCCCCTGAGCCCCTGGGCCCTATAGTCTCAGTGACGCTGAGTGCTCGGGTGGAAATGCTCCGTCACTGGTGGTCGACCCGCCGTCACACCGTCCTAACCGCCGGAGGTCACTGCTGATGAGAGCCGCCCGGGAGCGCTTCGTCATCCACCTGCCGGTGGTCACGAGGGACCTGCTCTCCGCCGTACGCCTGGCTCGGGTCGTGGCGCGGTGGGCGAGCGTGCTCGCTCAGACCGACCCCGGCGAGACGACGGTCTCCGCCGAGGACGCGCAGCATCTGCGGCACCGGGTCTTCTGTGACACGCTGCTACCCGACGGCCGGCGCTGCCTGCTCCGGGCCGACCACGACGGGCCCTGCACCCGTCGCCCGGCGAGATCCTGAGATCGCCGGCCGTCGGGTGTCCGGAATCGGGTCGCCCGTTCGTCACCCTGGTGAGAACCCGACACCGAGGAGCGCGGCAATGAAGTACCTGATGTTCGTCTGCACCGACAGCGAGCCGGACACCGACCGGACCGACTGGCCCGACATCGAGGCGTGGGTCGCGGAGAACGACGCCCGCGGCCGGCGGTTGACGGGCGACGCCCTCGCGGCGACGACGGCGGCCACCACGGTCCGCGTCCGCAACGGGGAGCTGCTGGTCTCCGACGGCCCGTTCGCCGAGACCAAGGAGGTGATCGTGGGCTTCGACCTGCTGGAGTGCGCCGACCTGGACGAGGCGATCGAGGTGGCTCGCGCCCATCCGATGGCCCGCGAGGGGCGGCTCGAACTCCGCCCGATCGTCGACCTGAATGGCTGACGCCGGCGTCGACGACCGGCTCGCGGCGGCCGACGCCGTCGCCGCCGCGAGCCGCGAGTCGTACGCCGGGATCGTCGCGGCGCTGATCCGGGTGACCGGCGACTGGGCCCTGGCCGAGGACTGCGCCCAGGAGGCGTTGACGCTCGCGCTGACGCGGTGGCCGGCGGACGGGGTGCCCACCAACCCGGGCGGCTGGCTGATGACGGTGGCCCGCAACCGCGCGGTCGACGTGCTGCGGCGCGCCTCGGTGGAGCGGCGCAAGCTGCGTGAGCTGGCCGCGCTCGCGCCGACCGGCCCGGCGCCGGGGCCGGCGGGGGAGGGGGAAATCGTGGACGACCGGCTGCGGCTCGTCTTCACCTGCTGCCACCCCGCCCTGTCCCTGGAGGCGCGGGTCGCCCTGACGCTGCGTACGGTCTGCGGGGTGTCGACCGCGGACATCGCGCGGGCCTTCCTGGTCACCGAGTCGACCATGACGCGACGGTTGACCCGGGCCAGGACGAGGATCGCCACCGCCGGCATCCCCTATCGGGTGCCGACCGGCCCGATGCTCGCCGAGCGGCTCCCCGGCGTCCTCGCCGTGCTGTACCTGCTCTTCACGCGGGGCTACGACGCCGACGGGGAGCCTGCCTTCGCCGACGAGGCGATCCGCCTGGCGCGGCTGCTCGACCGGCTGATGCCGGCCCAGCCCGAGGTGGCCGGCCTGCTGGCCCTCTTCCTGCTCCAGCACTCCCGGCGGGAGGCCCGCCGCGATCGCGACGGCAACCTGCTCACCCTCGACCGGCAGGACCGATCGCGCTGGGACCACGCCGCGATCGCCGAAGGGCTCGCCGTGCTGGCGCGGGCCGTTCCGGACGGCCCGTACGCCCTCCAGGCCCGGATCGCCGCGTGCCACGCCACCGCCGCGTCGGTCGAGGCCACCGACTGGGTCGCGATCGCCGAGGCGTACGACCGGCTCGCCCGGTCGCAGCCGTCACCGGTGATCGAGTTGAACCGCGCCGTCGCGCACGGCTACGCGCACGGGCCGGCGGCGGGGCTGGCGTTGCTCGCCGCCGCCCGGGCCGGCGGGACGCTGGACGGCTACCCCCTCGCCGTCGCGGCCGAGGCCGAGCTGACCGCCCGGCAGGGCGACCGCGACCGGGCCGCCACGCTGTTCCGGCGGGCCGCCGACGCGCACTCCGGGGCGGAGCGCCGCGCCCTGTTGGAGCGCGCCGACCAGCTCAGCTGATGTGGTGCAGGATCACGTTGTGCACGTGGTGGCTCTTCTGGGCGCCGCGGAACTCCACCTCGTAGGTGTGCGTGCCGACGTGGATCGCGATCGCGCCGGTGGAGAAGAACGAGCCGCCCCAGGACTTGTTGCTGACCACGCTGACGCTGGTGATCTTCGAGTACGGGATGCTGGTGATGGCGTACCGCTTGCCGACGAAGGAGCGGTCCTGGATGATCACGCGCCGGTCGGTCAGGCCGATGAAGCCGGTGCCCGTGCCGACGGCGTCGTAGACGGCGATGATCTGTTCTCCCTGGAGCAGGCCGCTCTGGATCTGCTGGAACTGCTCCTTGCGGTCGTACGTCGCGTTGGCCATGACCCTCACGGTAGGCAGGCCGCGCCAACCCCAAGATCACCTGTGCCGGGAGTCGGCGTGCGGCGCGCGACGACGAGGAACTCGCCGTCGCCCCGGCCCACCGGCTCCCCGCCCCAGCCGCCGTACACCCGCTCGACCGTGAACCCGGCGGCGCGCAGCGACCCCCGCAGCTCGTCCTGGGTGCGGAAGCGCAGGGTGGCCGAGCTGAGCAGCACCTCGCCGTCGGCGAACAGGTAGTGGTGGGTGTAGCCGACCACGCCGCCAGCGACGGTGGTCACCTCCGTCCACGCCCGCACCACGTCACCGTCCGGCAGCGTGATCCGGCGCCGCGAGTCGACCGGGTTCCAGCGTTCCCACCGCCGGTCCGCCGGGTCGCGCGAGTCGAACGCCAACCGGCCGCCGGGCACCAGCGCCCGGGCCAGGTCGGCGAGGGTACGCGCCCACTCGGCGTCGTCCACGAAGAACTGCGCGACGTGGCTGGTCATCACCGCCACGTCGAACGATCGGCCCGGCAGCGCGGCGGAGGTGCCCTCGATCCAGGTCACCCGGTCCGCGCCCGGTCTGGCGCGGGCGGCGGCCAGCGACGGGCCGGCCGGGTCGACGCCGGTGACGGTGTGGCCCGCGGCGGCCATGCCGAGGGCGAGCCGACCGGTGCCGCAGCCCAGGTCGAGCACCCGGACGGCCGGCGTCTCGTCGACCAGGGCGAGGAACCAGTCGTCGTCGCGCGCCCAGGGGCACTCGGCGTCGTAGACCCGGACCAGCCGCGGATGGTGGAACTCGCCGTGCCTCATCGAGGCGGATCATGCCATCCGGCGCACACGACGACGACCCCGTCGCGGGTCAGCGTCCGTTCGCTTCGGTCGCGGCCCGGACGAACTCCAGGACCCGGGCCGTGGTGTTGCTCTCCCGCCAGACCAGGCCGCGCCGGATCGGCGGCGCGTCGCGGATCGGCACGTACGCCACGTCGGGGCGCGGGTAGTAGCGCCTGGTGTGCTCGCCCACCGGGAGCACGCCCCGCCCCATCGCGACCAACGTCAGCATCTCCGAGAAGGTGTTGCCAATCGGCCCCTTCGGCACCGGCCGCCCCGACGGGGTGCGCTCGGGCGTGCGGTCGCGCTTGAACTCCGCCGAGGTCACCGCCGGGTACTGCACCACCGGATGGTCGCCGAGCACCTCCAGGGAGACGGACTCCTGACCGGTCAACGGGTGCCCCGCGGCCACCGCGAGCACCCGGTCCTCCTCCAGCAGCGCCGGCCCGCAGGCCATCCCGTCGAAGGGGTACGCGGCCATCAGGATGTCGATCGAGCCGTCGACCAGGCTCTGCCGGGAGTTGAAGAGCTGGACCTCGTGCACCTCGACCTGGCAGTCGGGGTGGCGTTGCGAGAAGAGGGCGACGGCCTTGAGCAGCGTCGGCGCGGTCCACTCGCCGAGGAAGGCGACCCGCAGCAGCCCGGTGACGCCGCGGCCCGCCTCGACGGCCCGGCGTACCGCGTCGTCCAGGCCGGCGACCAGCGGCGCCAGGTCGTCGGCGAGTTGCCGTCCGATCGCGGTGAGCTGCACGACCCGGCTGGTGCGGGCGAACAGCGGGGCGCCGATCCGGCGTTCCAGCTTCTTGATCACGTGGCTGATCCGCCCGGTGGTCACCCTCAGGCGCTCGGCCGTCCGGCCGAAGTGCAGCTCCTCGGCGAGCGTCAGGAAGGTCTCGAGCTCGTGGCGTTCCAGCACGTGGCGTCCCGTCGTTGAATCCGGATCAACGATCGTAGTGTGATCGGGTCTTGGTCGGCGCGGCCGGTCGGCGGATCGTGAAGGCATGCGAACGACGACAGTCACCGACTGCCTGGCCGGCCTCGACGTCCCACCGCGGGAGATCGGCGAGAAGCTCCTCCCCGTCATCGACCCGGCGCTCTTCACCGACTGGCTGCGCCAGGCCCACGACCTGGAGGCGAAGTGAGCGCGGTGCGGGTCACGGGCTTCGACCACCTGGTGCTGAACGTCTCCGACGTCGAGCGGGCGTTGGACTTCTACTGCGACGTGCTCGGCCTGGCCCCGGTGCGGGTCGACGAGTGGCGGGCCGGAAAGGTCCCGTTCCCCTCGGTACGGGTCAGCACGGAGACCATCATCGACCTCGTCCGCCGCGACCGGGGCGAATCCAACGTGGACCACTTCTGCCTGGTGGTCGAGCCCCTGGACTGGCAGCGGGTCGTCGACTCGGGCGTGTTCACGGTCCTGGAGGGGCCGGTGGGCCGGTTCGGCGCGCGCGGCAGCGCCACCTCCCTCTACGTGCGGGACCCGGACGGCAACTCCGTGGAACTGCGCTGGTACCCCCAGGACGTCGCGTAGCCGCCCGGGCGCGACAAGCCCCGCCGGCGCGACGGCCGGCGGGGCTTGTCGGGGGGGAGGTGGGACAGAATCAGTGGTTGCTCCGCGGGTCGTTGTCGCGGCTGCGGCTGCCGGACTTGGCCAGGCCCCGGCTGATCAGGTAACCGATGGTCAGCAGGGTGACGTACCACCAGGCCTTGTCGGCGGCGAAGTAGTCACCGCCGTTGTTGGCGGCGCCGTCGCCGACGGCGTTCGAGGCGATCAGCACGCCGATCACGGAGAGCAGGTAGACGGCCAGCTCGGTGGTCTTCCACGACGGCTTGGTCTCGTCGCCGTGCCGGTGCGCGTGCCGGACGTCGTGGTCGACGCGGTGGCCGTCGTGGTCGAGGTGGTCGGTGCCGCGGTTCAGGGTGGGCGCGCTCATGTCAGCTCCAAAAGTGCGTTATCAGAGGTTCAGTCCGAAAGCGGGCCTGTTGTCTGCTCCCGCACCGAATCGATACCCGCGCACATTTTCAGCGAAACATCAGGATTCTCAGGTTCTTCTCAGGCCGGCCGTCGACCGGGGTGCCGACGTGGCCCGTCACGTCGAAAGAACCTGACACCGGTCGCGGGGAGTCCCGGCCAACCCGGCGCTTGCGGCGTCGCCCGGCCGCGCCAAGGACCTCAGGGCTGGGTGACCGCGCGGTACGCGTCCTCGATGCGCGCCGCCAGCAGGACCTCGCGCTCGGTCAGCGGGGCGTTGCCGTGCCCGACCTTGATGTGCGTGTGGTCGGCGCGGCGGCTGATCTCGGGGCGCAGGTGCAGCGCGTCGGCGACCACCTTCACCCGCTCGGTGAGGGCCGCGTGCTGCGTGTCGTCGAGCGCGAGGGTCCGTCGGATCTGCTCACCCTCCCGGGTCCAACCGGTCAGCAGGGTGAGGGCGTCGCTGAGGTAGTCGTGCTTCGCCCGGCCGTTGAACAGCACGCGCATCACCGCACCTCCCAGGCGCCGTTGCCGGCTTGTGGCCAAATCGTCGCCGTCCCGTGTCTTGTCGGTGCCCTCTAGTCTGTCGTCGCACGGTGGGTGTGTCCACGCCCACACTTCCGAGTTCTCCTGCCCTGACGGTCGGGCACGCTACCCAAACCGCCGATTGATCTGGCACGCTGGACGCCCGTGCGGACCGAACGGGCTAACGGTGGCGGGCAGGCCGAACGACGGGATCTGAGGGTGATCGTCGGGGCGGCGATCATCAGGAACGGCCGGGTGCTCGCCTGCGCCCGGGCCGCCCCGCCCGAGGTGGCGGGCATGTGGGAATTCCCCGGCGGCAAGGTGGAGCCGGGCGAGAGCGAGACCGCCGCGCTGGTCCGCGAGTGCGCGGAGGAACTCGCCGTACGCGTGGAGATCGGCGACCGGGTCGGCCGCAACGTCCGGATGGCGCACGGCCGCTCGGTGCTCAAGGTGTACGCGGCCCGCCTGCTGCACGGCGACCAGCCGCAGGCGCTGGAGCACTCGGCGCTGCGCTGGCTCTCCGCCGAGGAACTGGACAGCGTCACCTGGCTGCCCGCAGACGCACCCATCGTGGCCGCCCTCCGCCCGATCCTCGCGCCCGGCTGAGTCGAAGCGGACAACCGGGCGGAAACGGGACGGGGGCCGGCGGCATCAGCCGCGGCCCCCGTCATCGTCCGTGCCCTCAGTGCTTGTCCTGCTCCGGGTGGGCGAAGTTCAGGTGCTCCGGGGGCAGCGGGAAGGTCACGTCCTCGCCGAACGGCGACGGCGCCGCCGCCCGGTCGAAGGTGAGCTCCGTCAGCGGCAGCTTGCCGTGGTCGTCCACGGCCGGCGCGGTCGGCTTCGGCACCTCGCGGTGCCAGTTGACGCCGCGCTGCGCCTGCACCTCGGCCTGCGGGTCGTGCGAGCCGCCCGCGTGCGAGTGCACGCCCCCGTGGGCCGCGCTGCCGTGCACCGCACCGCTGGCGTGCCCGCTGGTCACGATGGTCTGAGGCACCTGACCCCTCCGGAAGATCTTGCTACCAAGCCACACGAGGGGATCGTACCTGCGGTCGACGACCCGCTCCTTCATGGGGATGATCCCGTTGTCCGTGATCTTGATGTGCTCGGGGCAGACCTCGGTGCAGCACTTGGTGATGTTGCAGAATCCGAGGCCCTGCTCGGCCTGCGCGTACTCCTTGCGGTCCGTCTTCGCGTCCAGCGGGTGCATGTCCAGCTCGGCGGCCCGGATGAAGTAGCGCGGCCCGGAGAACGCCTGCTTGTTCTCCTCGTGGTCGCGGATCACGTGGCAGACGTTCTGGCACAGGAAGCACTCGATGCACTTGCGGAACTCCTGCGAGCGCTCCACGTCGACCTGCTGCATCCGGTACTCGCCCGGGGCCAGGTCGGCCGGGGGAGCGAACGCCGGGGTCTCCCGGGCCTTCTCGTAGTTGAACGAGACGTCGGTGACCAGGTCCCGGATGACCGGGAAGGTGCGCAGCGGGGTGACCGTGACCGTCTCGTCCTCCGTGAAGGTGGACATCCGGGTCATGCAGCTCAGCCGCGGCTTGCCGTTGATCTCCATCGAGCAGGAGCCGCACTTGCCGGCCTTGCAGTTCCACCGGCAGGCCAGGTCGGGGGCGTCGGTGGCCTGGAGCCGGTGGATGACGTCGAGGACCACCTCGCCCTCGTTCACCTCGACCATGTAGTCCTGCAGGTCGCCGCCGTTCTCGTCGCCGCGCCAGATGCGGAACTGGCGCTTCGCGCCCGGCTTGCCGGGGGCCGGGGAGTCCTGGTTTCCCATTGCGTCAGCGCTCCTTCTCGGTCTCGGCGTCCGCGACGAGGGCGTCGAACTCGGCGAGCTCCTCGTCCGTGAGGTACTTGGCCAGCTCCGCGCGGTCGAAGAGGCCGATCAGCTCCGCGCGCATCTTCGGCAGCGGCTTGCGATCCAGCCGTACGGTGTCGCCGTCCAGGGAGCAGACCAGGTTGACCCGGCGCCACTTCGGGTCCATCGCCGGGTAGTCCTCCCGGGTGTGGCCGCCGCGCGACTCCTGCCGCTCCAGCGCCGCCTTCGCGGTGCACTCCGAGACGACCAGCATGTTGCGCAGGTCCAGCGCCAGGTGCCAGCCCGGGTTGTAGCGACGGCCGCCGGCCGCGCTCACCTTGGCGACCCGCTCGCGCAGCTCCGCCAGCCGACGCAGCGCGTCGACCAGCTCGCCCTCGCGCCGGATGATGCCGACCAGATCCCCCATCACCGCCTGGAGGTCCTGCTGGAGGGTGTACGGGCTCTCGCCGGTGTCCCGCTGTAACGGCGCCAGTGCCGTCTCCACCGCGGCCTCCACCGCGGCGATGTGCACCTTCGGACGTGCCGGCAGGCTCTCGGCGTACGTGGCGGCGTGGCCGCCCGCGCGCTTGCCGAAGACCAGCAGGTCGGACAGGGAGTTGCCGCCGAGCCGGTTGGAGCCGTGCATGCCGCCGGAGACCTCACCGGCGGCGAAGAGCCCGCGTACGTGGCCGAAGGCGGCGCCCGAGTCCGGGTCGACCTCGACGCCACCCATCACGTAGTGGCAGGTCGGCCCGACCTCCATCGGTTCCTTGGTGATGTCGACGTCGGCCAGCTCCTTGAACTGGTGGTACATCGACGGCAGGCGGCGACGGATCTCCTCGGCCGGCAGCCGGGAGGCGATGTCCAGGTAGACCCCGCCGGCGGGGGTGCCCCGGCCGGCCTTGACCTCGCTGTTGATCGCCCGGGCCACCTCGTCGCGGGGCAGCAGCTCCGGCGGGCGCCGGTTGTTGTCCGGGTCCTTGTACCAGCGGTCGGCCTCGGCCTCGTTGTCCGCGTACTGCTTGCGGAAGACGTCGGGGACGTAGTCGAACATGAACCGCTTGCCGTCGGAGTTCTTCAGCACGCCGCCGTCGCCGCGGACCGACTCGGTGACCAGGATGCCCTTCACCGAGGGCGGCCAGACCATGCCGGTCGGGTGGAACTGGAGGAACTCCATGTTGATCAGCGTCGCGCCGGCGCGCAGGGCCAGCGCGTGCCCGTCCCCGGTGTACTCCCAGGAGTTCGAGGTGACCTTGTAGGAGCGGCCGACGCCGCCGGTCGCCAGCACCACGGCGGGCGCCTCGAAGAGGACGAACTCGCCGGACTCGCGGTAGTAGCCGAACGCGCCGGCGACCCGGTCCCCGTCGAGCAGCAGCTCGGTGATGGTGGTCTCCGCGAAGACCTTGATCCGGGCGTCGTACGAGCCGTGGTCGCGCTTGTCCTCCTGCTGGAGGGAGACGATCTTCTGCTGGAGGGTGCGGATCAGCTCCAGGCCGGTCCGGTCGCCGACGTGCGCCAGGCGCGGGTACTCGTGGCCGCCGAAGTTGCGCTGCGAAATCTTCCCGTCCTTGGTGCGGTCGAAGAGCGCGCCGTACGTCTCCAGCTCCCAGATCCGCTGCGGCGACTCCTTCGCGTGCAGCTCGGCCATCCGGAAGTTGTTCAGGAACTTCCCGCCGCGCATGGTGTCGCGGAAGTGCACCTGCCAGTTGTCGCGGCTGTTCACGTTGCCCATCGCGGCGGCGGCGCCGCCCTCGGCCATCACCGTGTGCGCCTTGCCGAAGAGCGACTTCGAGATGATCGCGGTCTTCTTGCCGGCGAGCCGGGCCTCGATCGCCGCGCGCAGGCCGGCGCCGCCGGCCCCGATCACGACGACGTCGTAGTGGTGCCGTTCGATTCGCGTGGTAGAGCTCTTCTGGTGGTGAGGATTCGTCATGTCAGGGGGCCCTCTAGTTGATGAACCGCAGGTCGTTGAACCAGCCGGCCGCGACCGCCATGACGTAGAAGTCCGTCAGGGCCAGGGTGCCGAGGGTGATCCAGGCGAGCTGCATGTGCCGGACGTTCAGCCAGGACACGCCGGTCCAGGCCCGGTAGCGCAGCGGGTGCTTCGAGAAGTGCTTGAGCCGCCCGCCGATGATGTGCCGGCAGGAGTGGCAGGAGATCGTGTACGCCCACAGCATCACCACGTTGCCGATCAGGATGATGTTGCCCAGCCCGAACCCGAAGCCCTTCGGCGAGTGGAAGGCCAGGATCGCGTCCCAGGTGTTGATCAGCGAGATGATCGCGGCGGCGTAGAAGAAGTAGCGGTGCAGGTTCTGGCCCAGCAGCGGGAACCGGGTCTCGCCGCTGTAGGACTGGTGCCCGTCCGGCACCGCGCAGGCGGGCGGCGACAGCCAGAACGACCGGTAGTACGCCTTGCGGTAGTAGTAGCAGGTGAGCCGGAACAGCAGCAGGAACGGCAGCGTCAGCGCGGCGTCCGGAATGATCCACCAGTCGGGCAGGAACCGTCCGAAGTGCGCGGCGTCCGGCAGGCACCGGTCGGTCACGCAGGGGGAGTAGAACGGGGTCAGGTAGTGGTAGTCCTCGACCCAGTACCACTTGTGCATGAAGACCCGGACCGTCGCGTACGCGACCCAGGCGCCGAGCCCGATGACGGTGATCAGTGGGGCGAGCCACCAGCGGTCGGTACGCAACGTCTTCGCCGCGATGGCGGCGCGTGCCCGCGCTCCCCGCGGCCTCGTTGCCGTTGATGTCATTCGAGTCGTCTCCCTGACAGGACCCTCGCGGGCGGATCAAGTTCCGGTCGGCACGCGGACCGGCGAACCCGCACCCGCTTGCCACGTCATGCGCACACCAACGACCGCGCCGGCGATCCGGCGCAGCTAAGTGACACACGTTACGCCGATCTTCGCGGGCCGTCCGCGCAAGGCAGTGTCCCGTGTGTCCCGGCCGGTGGAAAGCCCCGAACGATGATCGATGTCCGGATGTTAAGAACCTCACCGGACGCCTGTCCGGCGGACCGGGGCGGCTCACCCGGAAGCGTCGCCGGCCCGTCCCGTCCCGGTGGCGGGCGCCGCCGGGACGCGGGTCAGCCGGAGGCGCCGCCCGTGAAGTTCCAGGACGCCAACCGCAGCGGCGGCGCCTCCCACCAGACGCCGTCCGTCCGGTCCGGCTGGCGCGCGGCCCGGCGGCCCAGTCCGAGCACCGCGCCCGGGCCCAGGGCGCGGGGATAGGACTCGGTGAAGCGCAGGTCGCGGACCGCCCGGGTCACCACGCCGTCCTCGACCAGCCAGACCCCGTTGCGGGTCAGGCCCGTGACGACCAGGCTCTTCGGATCGAGCACGCGGGTGTACCAGAGGTCGCTGACCAGCAGCCCCCGCCGCACCCGCGCCACCAGCTCGGCGGTGTCCCCGTCGACCACCGCGCCCGGCACACCGTCGCCCGCGCGCGCCGTGCCCGACCCACCGCCAGCCGTCACCGGGGCGCCGCCGGTGACGCCGGCACCCGCCGCCGGGGCGGCGGAGAGGCGGAGGTTGCGGGGCATCGGACCCCAGGTCGCGGCACCCGCCAGCGCGTGCCCGGTCGAGGTCGCGCCGGCCTCGGCGGCGGTACGCCGGTCGTGCGCCACCGCCCGGGTGGTGCCCGCCTCGACCAGGGTCACCGCCCGCCGGGGCGTGCCCTCCGCGTCGAACGGCAGCCCGGAGCCGCCGAGCGGGTCGTCGACCAGCGTGACCGCCGGGTCGAACTGGGCCGCGCCCGGCTCGGCGAAGGACTGCCGCTCGGCGTACCGCTTGCCGTTGAAGCCGAACCAGGAGAGGTTCTGGAGCAGGTCGGCGACCGCGGCCGGCTCCAGCACCACCTCGTAGCGGCCGGGCGGCAACTCGACCGGGTCGGCGGCGGCGCGCGCCTTGGCCGCGGCCCGAACGCCGAGCGCGGCGCCGTCCAGATCGGCCAGCCGGTCGGCGCAGAACCGGGCCACCCCGTCGGAGCCCCCCGTGCGGGCGATGCCGTCCATCGCCGCCTCGGCGGAGCGCCCCCGCGCCGAGTGACCGGCCGAGTTGGCGAACGCCGAGGAGCGGTGCGCCGTGCGGCAGTAGCCGGCCGCCTCCAGCCCGCCGACCGCCGCCACGAACGCGCGGACCCGCTCGGCGCGGTCGTCCGGCTCGGCGTACGCGGTGGCCTCGTCCAGGGCCGCGGCGGTCGCCGTCGGCGCCGGCGCGGTGAGGCCGGGCCAGGCCGGGTCGGGCGGGCAGAGCCGCGCCGCGGCGAGGGTGCGCTCGACCAGCGCGCGCAGCCCGTCGGCGGTGACCACGCTGCCGCTGCCGGCGGCCGTGCGCCCACCGAGGTGCAGCCGCAGCCGGACCTCGACGCCGGACTCGGCCACGTTCTGGTGGATGAAGGAGTTGGCGAACCGGGTCAGCGCCAGGTCGGCCCGGGTGACCACCGCCTCGGCCTGCGCGTCGGGCCCGCCGAGCCGGCGGACCAGCTCCACCACCTGGCCGGCGATCTCCAGCTCACTCACGCGCGAACTCCTACCCGGACGTTACGGAAGCGGGCCGGCGCGGCCGGGTGGCCGGTGTGCCCGACCTGGCCGGGCTGGCCCTTGCCGCAGTTCGGGGTGCCCCAGGCGACGGTCTCCGAGGAGAGCATGTCCATCGAGCGCCAGAAGAGCGGCCCGATGCCGGTGTAGGTGGGGTTGCGTAGCATCCGCCCGCGCCGACCCTTCTTCACCTCCCAGCCGATCTCGCAGCCGAACTGGAAGTTGAGCCGCTTGTCGTCGATGGACCAGGAGCGGTTGACGTCCATCAGCACACCGTCGTCGGTGGCGGCGACGATCTCCTCCAGGGTGTGCGGGCCGGGCTCCAGGCCCACGTTGGTCATCCGCACCATCGGCAGCCGGGCCCAGCCGTCGGCGCGTACGCTCCCGCCGTAGCCGAGGCCGGCGACGGCGGCCGAGTCCCGGCCGGCGAGCACGCCCACCCAGCGCCCCTCGCGCACCGCGTCCCGCTTCACCGCGGGAGAGCCCTCGTCGTCGAAGCCGAAGCTGCCCAGCGCGCCCGGGATGGTCGGATCGATGGTGACGTTCATCAGCTCGGAGCCGTAGCGCAGCGAGCCGAGCTGGGCCAGGTCCAACCAGGAGGTGCCGGCGAAGGCGGCCTCCCAGCCGAGGATCCGGTCCAGCTCGATGGCGTGCCCGACCGACTCGTGGATCTGCAGGGCGAGCTGCTCGCCGCCGAGGATCAGGTCGGTCTCGCCGGCCGGGCAGGGCGGCGCGGTCAGCAACGCCCGGGACTCCTCGGCGATCCGCGCCGCGTGCGCGGCGAGGTCGAGCGACTCGACCAGCTCCCAGCCGGTGGTGCCGTACTGGCCGCGGTAGCTGGGGTAGGAGCGGCGCTGGGTCTCGCCGTCGCCGATGGAGGTGGCGGAGATGCCGCCGCCGCACTCTCGGATCCGCTGGTCGATCCGGTGTCCCTCGCTGGAGACGAACCACTTGGCGGTGTCCCAGACCTGGTAGAGGCCCTCGGCCACGTCGGCGCCGTGCTCCGCCATCGTCCGCGTGGCCCCGACCAGCAGGTCGCCCTTGTCGGTCAGCGGCACGCCGAGCGGGTCCACCGCGCAGGGGGACGCCCAGCTCGCGGTGATTGGCTCGGCCGGCACCAGGTCGATCGGCGGCCCCGGAACCCGCGCGCTCGCGCCGGCGATCCGCGCGGCGCGCCGGCCGGCCTCGCGGGCGGCGGCGTCCGACAGTTCCGGTACGGCGTGGAAGCCCCAGCTCGACCCGACCAGCGCGCGGACGCCCAGCCCGATGCTCTCGTCCTGCGTCAGCTCCTCGACGTCGCCGTTGCGGGCCGACATGGACTCGTAGCGGCGGTGCATCACCCGGGCGTCGGCGTACCGGGCGCCCGCGTCGAGCGCCGCCTGCACCGCTGCGGCCGCCGCGTCGAACTCGCTCATGCGCCCGACCCTAGGCGAGCGCACCGACATCCGTCAGGCGAGCAGCGCCTCCGGCCGGATGGTGGCCCGCACCGGCTCGGTCAGCTCCAGTGCCTCACCGGCCTTGGTCACCGACCGCTCGACGTAGTGGGCGCCCCGCCGCTGGTAGAGGTGCACCGTCAGGGTCTCCTGCTCCACCAGGAGATACCACTCGATGCCGGCCGCCGCGTAGTAGTGCATCTTGAGCACCTTGTCGGTGGCCGCGTTGCCCGGCGAGATGATCTCGCACACCAGCCGGACGTCGGCCGCCTCGATCCAGGGGTCGTCGAGGTCGATCGGAGCCGTGACCACGAGGTCGGGAATGGGGATGCGACCAGGCCGGAGCCGGACGTTCACCGCTTCCAGCAGCTCCAGCCCGAGGGCTTCGGCGGCGGGTTCGAGAAGGTTGCCCAGCTTGCGTGAGATGCGCTGGTGGCGGGGAGTGAGGGCTGGGGTCACGTGGAGGCTCCCGTCGAAGAGTTCGACGCGCTGCTGCGTCTCGCCGAGGGCGAGGTACTCCTCTTCGCTCCACGGGCCGTCGTGGCCGAACACCGCCGCGCTCATGGTCACCTCCACCTCGTGCCGGCGGGAATCCTCCCCGGACTGCCGCGCCCATCGTCGCCCCCGGCGTGCGGATCGAGGCGTCAACGCCCGTGGATGCCGAGGTGAGGGGTGTTCACGCCCGTTGCAGAGTCGTTACGCTGTGGCCCGCTGACAGCTCCCGGCCTTGTAGCTTATTTTCACCCTCAGTGAATTCCTGTAGGTTCTCTTCGTCACTGAGGGAGGCGGTCGTGGGCAGTCCGGAGTCGGCGCCGTCCGGGAAACCGGGCCGCCCCAGCGTGCCGGAGCAGCGCTCCGGCCAGGACCCGTACCTGCGGGTGAGCGACCTGCGGGTGCGCTTCGACACCGAGGACGGCGTGGTGCGCGCGGTCGACGGGGTGTCGTTCGCGGTGGAGCGCGGGCGCACGCTCGGCATCGTCGGCGAGTCCGGCTCGGGCAAGAGCGTCACCTCGCTGGCCATCCTCGGCCTGCACAACGCCAAGCGGACCACCATCACCGGGGAGATCTCCATCGGCGGGCGCCAACTGGTCGGCCTGCCGGAGGAGGAGGTACGCCGGCTGCGCGGCCGCGACATGGCGATGATCTTCCAGGACCCGCTGTCCGCGCTGCACCCGTACTTCACGGTGGGCCGGCAGATCGCCGAGGCGTACCGGGTGCACCACCCGAAGGCCGGCAAGCGCGAGGCCCGCCAGCGCGCGGTGGACATGCTGGGCCGGGTCGGCATCCCGCAGCCCGCCCGCCGCTTCGACCAGTACCCGCACGAGTTCTCCGGCGGCATGCGGCAGCGGGCGATGATCGCCATGGCGCTGGTCAACGACCCGGACCTGCTGATCGCCGACGAGCCGACCACCGCCCTGGACGTGACCGTGCAGGCGCAGATCCTCGACCTGCTGGCCGACCTCCAGGCCGAGTTCCACTCCGCGATCATCATGATCACCCACGACCTGGGTGTGGTCAGCCAGGTCGCCGACGAGGTGCTGGTCATGTACGGCGGCCGGGCCGTCGAGCACGGCAGCGTGGAGCAGGTGCTCCGCCGGCCGCAGCACCCGTACACCTGGGGCCTGCTCTCCAGCGTGCCCTCCCTGCACGGCGACGCCGACGCGGACCTGGTGCCGATCAAGGGCAACCCGCCCAGCCTGATCAACCTGCCGTCCGGCTGCGCCTTCCACCCCCGCTGCCGGTACGCCGACCGCAACGGCGACCGCTCGCGCACCGAGGTCCCGGAGCTGCGCCCGACGGGCGCGCCCGGCCACCTGGTGGCCTGCCACCTCTCCGCCGACGACCGGACCCGGCTCTACGCCGAGGACATCGCCCACGTGGGAGTCGCCCGATGAGTGTGGACACGGTGGAGCCGCTGCTGCGGGTGCGCGGGCTGAGCAAGCACTTCCCGGTGCGCAGCGGGCTGCGGAGCACCGGCCTGGTGCGGGCCGTGGACGGGCTGGACTTCGACGTGCGCCCGGGCGAGACGCTCGGCCTGGTGGGGGAATCCGGCTGCGGCAAGACCACCACCGGCCGGATGCTGGTCCGCCTGCTGGAGCCGACCGCGGGAAGCATCGAGTTCGAGGGGCGGGACATCACCCACGCCGGGCGCCGGGAACTGCGCCCGCTGCGGCAGGACCTCCAGATCATTTTCCAGGACCCGTACGCCTCGCTGAACCCCCGGCACACCGTCGGCCGGATCATCGCGATGCCGCTGCAGGTCAACGGGATCGACCCGCCCGGCGGGATCAAGGCCCGGGTGCAGGAGCTGCTGGAGCTGGTCGGGCTGAACCCGGAGCACTACAACCGGTACCCGCACGAATTCTCCGGCGGCCAGCGCCAGCGCATCGGCATCGCGCGCGCCCTGGCGCTGCGGCCGAAGCTGATCGTCGCCGACGAGCCGGTCTCCGCCCTGGACGTGTCGATCCAGGCGCAGGTGGTCAACCTGCTCCGCGACCTGCAACGCGACCTGGGCCTGGCGTTCGTCTTCATCGCGCACGATCTGGCCGTGGTGCGGCACTTCTGCCAGCGCGTCGCCGTCATGTACCTCGGCAAGATCGTCGAGATCGGCGACCGGGACGACATCTACGAGCGCCCGCAGCACCCGTACACCCGGGCGCTGCTATCGGCGATCCCGGACGTCACCAAGCTCGGCCCGGCCGGCCGGATCCGGCTGGCCGGCGACGTGCCCACCCCGCTGAACCCGCCCTCGGGCTGCCGGTTCCGCACCCGCTGCTGGAAGGCGCAGGACATCTGCGCCACCGAGGAGCCGGCGCTGGCGCCCCGCGACGGCGGCAACCAGGCCGCGGCCTGTCACTTCCCGGAGCGCGGGCCCGTCGAGGCGGCCCCGGGCGAGGCGACCGTCGCCGCCGCCGAGCCGGCGGGCCGGAGCGCCGACACCGGAGCGGCGGAGACGGGCGCGGCGGACACGGATGCGGGCGTCGAGGAGGTGTCGAGATGAGCATGTCCCCGGTGGAGGGCGTGGCGCTGGCCGAGATCGAGTCGGGCGGCGACGCCGACGTGCCGAAGGAGAAGGGCTTCGTCGGTCGCTCGCCCGGCCAGCTCGCCTGGATCAGGCTGCGCCGCGACCGGACGGCGATGGTCAGCGGCGTGCTGCTGATCTTCTTCGTGCTGGTGGCGCTCGCCGCGCCGCTGATCGAGATGCTCTACGGGATCGGCCCGCGCGAGCAGTTCCAGGGCAAGCTCGACGGCTTCGGCATGCCGCTCGGCTACGCCGGCGGCGTGTCGGGGGAGCACTTCTTCGGGCTGGAGCCGGGCCTCGGCCGGGACATCTTCATCCGGCTGGTCTACGGCCTGCGCACCTCACTGCTCATCGCGTTCGCGGCGGCGGTGATCACGGCGGTCATCGGCATCACGCTCGGCGCGCTCGCCGGCTACCTCGGCGGGTGGCTCGACGCGGTCATCAACTGGGTCACCGACCTGACCCTGGCCATGCCGTTCCTGGTCATCGCGCTGGCCCTGACCCCGACCCTGACGCTGCGCTTCTACGGCGAGCGGGACGCGGTCTCCCCGGCCTTCGGGGTCGGGGTGCTGATCGCCGTCTTCGCCATCTTCGGCTGGACCAGCACGGCCCGGCTGGTCCGCGGCCAGGTGATCGCGCTGCGCGAGCGGGAGTTCGTGGAGGCCGCCAAGGCCAGTGGCGCCGGGCTGGGGCACATGCTCTTCCGGCAACTGCTGCCGAACATCTGGGCGCCGATCCTGGTGTCGTTCTCGCTCGCGGTGCCGCAGTTCATCACCAGCGAGGCGGCGCTGTCGTTCATCGGCGTCGGCCTGACCGAGGAGACGCCGAGCTTCGGCCGGATGATCTACGAGAGCCTGGACTACCTCCAGACCGACCCGGCGTTCGTCTTCTTCCCCGGCATCACGATCTTCGCGCTCGTGTTCGCGTTCAACCTCTTCGGCGACGCGCTGCGCGACGCGCTCGACCCGAAGTCGTCCCGGTAGGGGTTATCCGATGGCGCGCTTCCTGATCAAGCGGATCTTCTCCGCGGTGCTCACCCTCTTCGCGGTGAGCGTGCTGACCTTCCTCATGTTCTTCGCGCTGCCCCGCGACCCGGTCAGCGGCATGTGCCCGAAGAACTGCAACCCCGAGCGGCTGGAGCGGGTCCGCGAGGAACTGGGCCTGCGCGATCCGCTGATCACCCAGTACGCCGGCTACATGAAGGGCATCTTCACCGGCCGCGACCTGGGCAGCGCCCAGGGTGGCCGGTGCGACGCGCCCTGCCTGGGCTGGTCGTACGTCAACAACGAGGCGGTGCTGGACACCATCACGCGGGTGCTCCCGGTGACGCTGAGCATCGTGATCCCGGCGGCGATCCTCTGGCTGCTGCTCGGGGTCGGCCTCGGCATGCTCTCGGCGCTGCGCCGGGGCACCTGGCTGGACCGCGCCGCGATCGGCTTCTCGCTGACCGGCGCCTCGCTCCAGCTCTACTTCGTCGGCGCGGTGCTGCTGATGGTCTTCGTCTACAACCTGCGCCTGCTGCCGGTGCCGAGCTACACGTCGATCTTCGACGATCCGGTGAAGTGGGCGAGCGGGCTGGTGCTCTCCTGGGTCGCGTTGGCCTTCCTGTTCTCCGCGATCTACGCCCGGCTGTCGCGGGCGCAGATGCTGGAGACGCTCTCGGAGGACTTCGTCCGCACCGCGCGGGCGAAGGGCCTGGCGAAGCCGAAGGTGTACGGGCGGCACGCGCTGCGCGCCGCGATCACCCCCGTGGTCACCATCGCCGGCCTGGACGTCGGGGCGGCGCTGGGCGGCACGGTGATCACCGAGACCACCTTCGGCATCCAGGGGCTGGGGCGGACCGCGGTCGAGGCGGTGCGCGCCGGCGACCTGCCGACCATCATGGCGACCGTGCTCATCTCGGCGGTCTTCGTGGTGCTCGCCAACGTGCTGGTCGACCTGCTCTACGCCGCCATCGACCCCCGCGTACGACTCGGCTGACCCGCCGCCCCGGCCCTCGGGCCCGGGCCCGGTGTCCACCGGCCGCACGACGGTGAAATTTATCGACAACTGTTACACAACTCGTAGGTTTTCTTCTTTACGATCCTCGGGACGTCGGCGCTCACGCCCGGCGGCACCTGGGTGGAGGAGGTAGGAGATGCGACCACGCGTGGCGGCCGCCGCAGGCGGCGCGATCGCACTGGTTGTGGCATTGGGTGCGTGCTCGGAGAACACGGGCGAAGGCACCACGGTGGACACGAACCGGCAGCAGACCGGGGTCATCGCGACCGATCCGAAGGACTCCAAGGGTCCGGCGGCCGAGGTGCCGGGCGCCCAGAAGGGCGGCACCCTCACCATCATCCGGGAGACCCCGATCTCCCACCTGGACCCGCAGCGGACCTACTCGTTCGCCGGCCTGATGGCGTCGCCGCTGTTCTCCCGTTACCTGACCACGTGGAAGGACGACGGCAAGGGCGGCCTGGTCCTCGTCGGCGACCTGGCCGAGACGCCGGGCACCAACGTCAACAACGACTGCAAGGTCTGGGAATTCAAGATCAAGGACGGGGTCAAGTTCGAGGACGGCCGGCCGATCACCTCGAAGGAGATCGCGTACGGCATCGCCCGCTCCTTCGACCCGGACCTGTCGGGCGGCCCGACCTACATCCAGGAGTGGCTGGCCGACAGCCCGCAGTTCGACACCAAGTGGGACTTCAAGAAGAACAAGACCTCGCTGCCCCCGGGCCTGACCACCCCGGACGCGAAGACGCTGCGCTTCGAGTTCGCCAAGCCCCGCTGTGACCTGCCGTTCGCGGTCTCGCTGCCGACCACCGCGCCGCTGCCGGCGGACAAGGACACCGGCGTGAACCTGGACAACGCGCCGTTCTCGTCCGGGCCCTACAAGGTCGCGAAGAACCAGGTCGGCGTGCAGCTGACCCTGGACCGCAACCCGCACTGGGACCCGAACACCGACCCGGTGCGGCACCAGTACCCCGACCAGTTCGTGTGGAGCTTCGGCCCGACCGCCGACGCCGCGAACAACCGGGTGATCGCCGACAACGGCGCCGACCAGAGCGCGGTCGCCTGGAACTACGTGCCCGCCTCGCTGGTCGCCAAGGTCGCCAACGACCCGGCGCTCAAGCAGCGGTCGATCCTGTCGCCGACGCCGAGCGCCAACCAACTCGTCATCAACAACCAGCGGGTGAAGGACCTGAAGGTCCGTCAGGCGCTGAACTACGCCATCGACCGGGACGGCCTGATCAAGGCCGTCGGCGGGCAGACCGTCGCCTCCCCGATGACCACGCTGATGCCGCCGTCGACGATCGGCTTCAAGGCGTACGACGCCTACCCGGCCGGTGCCAGCGGCAACGTCGACAAGGCCAAGGAGCTGCTCGGCGGCCAGACGCCGGAACTGGTCCTCGGCGTCGCCGACAACACGACCGAGCAGCAGATCGGTACCCAGCTCAAGGGCAACCTGGAGCGGGCCGGCTTCAAGATCACCATCCGGAACATCCCGGACGACGCGAAGCTCGACGAGGTCAAGAAGAAGGACAACCCCTGGGACCTGTACATCGGTAACTGGGCGGCGGACTGGCCGAGCGGCGCCTCGATCCTGCCGGTGCTCTACGACGGCCGCACCATCAAGGCCGAGGGCAACAGCAACAGCGCGTACTTCAACGACCCGGCGATCAACGCCGAGTTCGACCGGATCCTGGCCCTGCCGCCGGGCGAGCAGGGCCCGGAGTGGGCCAAGCTCGACGAGCGGATCATGAAGGAGCACGCCCCGGTGGTGCCGCTCTACGTCGACGTGGCGTACCTCGTGCACGGCTCCAAGGCCGGTGGGATCTTCGTCTCCAGCGTCTTCGGCTACCCGTCCTTCGTGAACGCGTACGTCAAGCAGTAACCCCAGGCACCAACCGCACGGACGGGCCCCGGTCGACAGCGTCGTCGGCCGGGGCCTCCGTACGTCCACCCGGCCTCAGAGCAGGTGTTGTCGGACGAAGTCCAGCTCCAGTTTGAGCAGGCGCTCCGCCGTGCCGCCGGCGGCCATGTGGGTGGCGCCGGTCAGCGGGAGCACCGAGTGGGGGCGGCCGGTCGCCAGCAGCGCCGCCGACAGGCGCAGCGTGTGCGCGGCCACCACGTTGTCGTCGACCAGGCCGTGCACCAGCAGCAGCGGCCGGGCCGCCGCCGGATCGCGCACCGGCTCGCCGGCCAGCTCCACGAGCGAGTGGTGCGCGTAGATGTCCGTGCCGTCGTCCGGCAGGCCCAGGTAGCGCTCGGTGTACGCCGTGTCGTACAGCGCCCAGTCGGTGACCGGCGCGCCGACGATGCCGCACCGGAACAGCTCCGGGTGGCGCAGCACCGCCAGCCCGGCCAGCCAGCCGCCGAACGACCAGCCGCGCACGGCGACCCGGCCGAGGTCGAGGTCGGGGTGCTTGCCGGCCAGCGCGGTGAGCGCGTCCACCTGGTCGAGCAGTACGACGTCGGCGACCCGCCGGTGGATCGCCTTCTCGAACGACGGGGCCACCCCCGGCGTGCCGCGGTTGTCGATGGTGACCACCGCGAAGCCGGCGTCGGCCCACCACTGCCGCTCCAGCCAGGCCGAGCGGGCGGCGAGCACCTCCTGGTGCCCCGGCCCGCCGTAGACGTCCAGCAGCACCGGCAGCCGCCGCCCCGTGACGTAGTTGTCCGGATAGAGCACCGCCGTCGGCAGCCGCCGGTCGGTGACCCGCTCCAGCAGCGGCAACGGCGAGTACGGCGGGGTGGCGGCGAACGAGCGCAGCACGGCCACCTCGCGCTCGCCCTGCCACACCGTCCAGCGGGTGCCCGGGTGGTCGAGCGAGGCGCTCCCCACCACCAGCACGTCGCCGCCCACCGCGGCGGTGTGCCAGCCCGGGTCCGTGGTGATCCGGCGCGCGTCGACGCCGCCGCCGATGGTGGTGCGCACCCGGAACAGGTGCCGCTCGCTCGGCTCCCCGTCGCTCGCCTCCACGAGCAGGTCGGCCGGGCCCGGGCCGCCGGGCAGCCGCCCCACCACCCGCCGCACGTACAGCGACGGCGGGGTGAGCAGGGTCCCGTCGGCGAAGAGGCAGCGGGCGTCGTACCCGTCGTGGGCCAGCTCGCCACCGACCAGCACCCGGCCGTCCGGCAGGTGCGCGGGGGTGCCGGGGATCGGCTCCACCCAGCGCGGGTCGGCCAGCTCGGCGTGCACCTGCGTCTCGCCGGTGCGTGGGTCGACGGCGAGCACCAGGCCGTGCTGCTGGGAACGACGCAGCACGGTGATCAGTGGCCCGCCGTCGGCCCAGTGCACCGCGGTCAGGTACGGGTAGGTCTCCCGGTCCCAGTGCACGTCGACCCAGCCGTCGTCGAGGTCGAGCAGGTGCAGGCTGACCTCCGCGTTCGGGCCGCCCGCCCGGGGGTACGCGACCGTCGTCGGCGGGCTCGCCGGGTCGGCCGGGTCGTGCAGGTGCCAGCGGTCCAGCCGGGACTCGTCCACCCGGGCGGCCAGCACCGAGCGCCCGTCCGGCGCCCACCAGTAGCCGCGGAACCGGTCGAACTCCTCGGCCGCGATGTGCTCGGCCAGCCCCCACGTCACCCCGGAGTCCTCGCCGGCCAGCAGGGTGTCGGTGCCGTCGTCCTCGACCACCCGTAGCTGGCCCCGGCGGACCCCCTCGGCGGCGTCGGTCACGTACGCCAGGCGCTGGCCGGTCGGGTCGGGTCGCGGGTCGAGCGCGGGCCCGACGGTGGCCACCTCGACCACGTCGCCGTGCACCAGGTCGGCCCGGAACAGCCGGCCGGCCAGCGCGAAGACCGCCACCCGGCCGGCGCCGTCCAGCGCGTACGAGCCGATCCCGGAGGCGCTCAGCCGCAGCCGCTCGCGCAGCGCGCGCTCGCCGGGGCTCAGCGCGTCGACGTCGGCGTCCGCCCCGAGCAGCGCCGCCGGGTCGGCGACCAGCCGCTCCTCGCCGGTGGCCACGTCGAGGAGCCAGAGCGCGTCGGCCGGGTCCTCCGGGCCGGCGGAGCGCAGGAAGACCACCCGGGAGCCGTCGTCGGCCACGGAGACCCCACGCGGCGCTCCGCGGCTGAACCGGCGGGTGCGGGCGGCCAGCTCCGGAAAGTCCACACGCCAGATCGTAGAGCGGCGCCGGGGGTGATGTGGCCGACCTGCGTGGACGCGTCAGGGCCGGCGGGGGAGAACCGCCGGTTAGAGTGACCACCGTGACGACGCTGCCCGACCGCCGCCTCCTGCTGGTCCACGCGCACCCCGACGACGAGTCCATCGGCACCGGCTCGACGATGGCGCACTACGCCGCCACCGGCGCCCACGTCACCCTGGTGACCTGCACCCTCGGCGAGGAGGGCGAGATCCACGTGCCGGCGCTGGCCCAGCTCGCCGCCGCCGAGGCCGACCAGCTCGGTGGCTGGCGCATCGCCGAGCTGAACGCCGCCTGCGCGGCGCTCGGCGTCACCGACCACCGCTTCCTCGGCGGGGCCGGCCGCTACCGCGACTCCGGCATGATGGGGCTCGCCACCAACGAGCACCCCCGGGCCTTCTGGCAGGCCGACCTCGACGAGGCCGCCGGGCACCTGGTGGAGATCATGCGGGAGGTGCGCCCGCAGGTCATGATCACGTACGACGACAACGGCTTCTACGGGCACCCCGACCACATCCAGGCGCACCGGGTGGCGATGCGCGCGTACGAGCTGGCCGCCGCCGAGGGCTTCGCCCCGGCGAAGGTCTACTGGACGGCGATGCCGCTCAGCGTGCTGGAGGCCGGGATGACCCACTTCGCCGAGTCGTCGGACAATCCCTTCGCCGGCATCGGGGACGTCTCCGAGCTGCCCTTCGGCACCCCGGACGCGCAGATCGCGGCCCGGATAGACGCCACCGACCAGCACGCGGCCAAGGAGGCGGCGATGCGGGCGCACGCCACCCAGATCCCCGACACCTCCTGGCTCTACTCGATCGCCGGCAACTTCGGCAGCGAGTTCATGGGCGTGGAGTACTACACCCTCGCGGTGGGCGAGAAGGGCCCGGGCAGCGGGCCGTACGGCTGGGAGGACGACCTCTTCGCCGGGCTCGACGTCGCCGACGGCCCGGACCGGTCCCCGGTCGGGGCGGCCGGCCTCCGGTGACGCTGCCCGCCGCGCCGATGTCGGTCGTCCCCGAGGAGAGCGCCCCGCCGCCGCCCGCACGGCACCGGCCGCTGCTCGACCTCGCCCTGCGGGTGGCCGGCGGACTGGTCGCCGTCCTCGGCGGGGTGCTCACCGCGGTGCTGGAGCTGCTGCTCGCCACGCTCCGGGTCGGCGGGCAGCTGATCGGCGTCTCGGTGCTCCTCGCCGTCGCGGCGAACGTCGCGCTGAGCTGGTTCGCCCACGAGGCCGTCGGCCGCCGCTGGGCGGTGGCGCTGCCCGCGCTGCCCTGGTTCGTCCTGATGGCGGTCGCGGCGGTCCGCACCGCCGAGGGGGACCTGCTCGTCGCCGGCGACAACTGGGTCGGCCTGGCGATGATCGTGGCCGGCGCGATGACCTTCGCCGTGATGGGCTTCCGGCAGATCCTGGCGCCACCGCCGGCCCGTCCGGGGGACTGACGACACCCAGGTTGCGGTGGTAGATATTCCTGCCAGGAAGCCCGCCGCGGAGGCGGGCGGTACGGCGGGAGGCGTGCGATGAGGGAGCGGTGGCGCGCGATCGGGGTGCTCGCGGTCGCGCTGTTCGCGGTCAACGTGGTCGCCCGGCTGGTCACCCGGTTCGGCTTCGACGGTGACGACACCGCCGCCGCCGACCGGGTGTCGCTCGGGATGTTCGTGGTGATCGGGCTGGTGCTGGCCGCGGTCGCCTTCGTCTGGGGCAGGCGTCGGCCGGTCGCCGCCTGGGGGGCCGACATGGCCGCCGCGGTCGGCATCGCGCTGCTGCTGACGGTGCTGGTCGGGCCGCTGCTGGTCGGGGAGAACCCGTTCGGCGGGGGCGCGGGCACGTTCTTCGCCCAGATCTGGCTCTACCTCGCGGCGACCGGCATCGGCGTGCTGCTCGGCTACCTGCTGCTCACGGCGCTCGGCCTCGACTACCGCTCGCAGTCCCTCAAGCGGTACGCCGAGTTGAGGGCCACGAAGCCCCGCAGGGTCGTCCGCCGCTGACCCGCGCCCCCATCCCACCCTTCCGCCCGCGATCTTGCAGTTTGTGCCCATGATTCGCGGAGGATGTCGGCTTTGTCGGGGCGGAAAGTGCAAGATCGCCGAGCTGGGTGGGTGGG
>NZ_JBPQTP010000033.1:0-59064 GCF_051386395.1 Micromonospora sp. URMC 106 | reverse complement strand
CCGTCGACCGGGCCGGTGCCTCGACCGGCCCGGTCACCCGTGGTCACGCCCGCTCGCCGTGCCGCCGCTCGCCGTGCCGCCGCTCGCCGTGCTGGCCGGCGACGGGCGTGCGACGCTGCCAACCATGTCGCACCACGGGCAGCACATCGCGCTGGCGCAGGCGTACGACGGGATCATCCGGGTCGTGGCCGACCTCGACGACGCCGACCTGCAACGGCCCACCCGCTGCCGGGGTTGGCTCGTCGCGGACCTGCTGTTCCACGTGGTCTGCGACGCCCAGCGGGCCCTGGTCGCGCTGGCCAGCCCCGCCGACGGTCCGCCCGACGTGGACGACGTGAGCTACTGGCGCGGGTTCCCGCCCGGCGGAGACGGGGACGGTGCCCGGCACGCGTGGTGGGCTCGCCGCTCCGCCGCCGCCTTCGACCGGCCGAGCGGGGTCGTCCGGCTCTGGACCGACACCGCCCCCGCCGCCGTACGCGCCGCCGGCGCGGCCGATCCCGACGGCTGCGTCACCACCCAGGGGCACGTGCTGCGGGTGCCGGACCTGCTCGCCACGCTGACCACCGAGGCCGTCGTGCACCACCTGGACATGGTCCTCGACCTGCCCGACGCGCCCCTGCCCGGGACGCTCGCCACGCGGGTCGCCGTGGCCACGATGGACGGCCTGCTCCGCGACGAAGCCGTCCGCCCGGCGGCATGGAGTGACGCGGAATACCTGCTCAAGGCGACCGGCCGGGTGCCGCTGACCGACCGCGACCAGCTCGAACTCGGCGAGGTCGCCGGCTGGTTCCCCCTGCTGGGCTGACCCGCGCGTCCTCGCTCAGACGATGGCCATGTCGACGAAGCGCGACAGGTGGAGCTGGGCCGCGACCGTCACCGTGTCGGTCGGACCATTTCTGTGTTTGGCGACGATGAAGTCCGCCTCCCCGGCCCGCGGCGACTCCTTGTCGTAGTAGTCGTCGCGGTGCAGCAGGATGACCACGTCGGCGTCCTGCTCGATCGAACCAGACTCGCGCAGGTCGGACAGCTGCGGCCGCTTGTCGGTGCGCTGCTCCGGGCCGCGGTTCAGCTGACTCACCGCGATCACCGGGCACTCGACCTCCTTGGCCAGCAGCTTCAGGCCACGGGACAGGTCCGCGACCTCCTGCTGCCGGCTCTCGGTGCGCTTCGGCGACGTCATCAGCTGGAGATAGTCGACCACGATCAACTTGAGGTCGTGCCGCTGCTTGAGCCGGCGCGCCTTGGCCCGGATCTCCATCAGGTTCATGCTCGGCGTGTCGTCGACGAAGAGCGGCGCCTCGCTGATCTCGCCCATGCAACGGGCGAGCTTGGTCCAGTCGTCGTCGGAGAGCTGACCGCTGCGCAGGACGTGCAGCGGCACCCGGGCCTCGGCCGAGAGCAGTCGCATGACGATCTCGACCTTGCTCATTTCCAGCGAGAAGATCGCCGACGCCTGGTTGGCGCGGATCGCAGCATTCCGGGCGAAGTCCATGCTGGCGGTTGACTTGCCCAGACCGGGCCTTCCGGCCACGATGATGAGCTGCCCGGCGTGCAGGCCGTTGAGGAGCCGGTCCAGGTCGGTGAAGCCGGTGGGGACGCCGGTCATCATGCCGCCCTGGGCGCCCACAGCCTCGATCTCGTCGAGCGTCGGCTGGAGCATGTCGGCGAGCACGGCGAAGTCCTCGCTGACGCGGCGCTCCGTGACGTCGTAGACCGCCTGCTGGGCGAGGTCGACGATGTCGTCGACGTCGCGGCTGCCGCCCTGACCAGTGCCGTAGCCCAGTTGCACGATCTTGGTGCCGGCCTCGACCAGGCGCCGCAGGACCGCCCGCTCGCTGACGATGCGGGCGTAGTAGGCGGCGTTCGCGGCGGTCGGCACGCTGGCGATCAACGTGTGCAGGTAGGGGGCGCCGCCGATCCGGACGAGGTCGCCGGAGTCGGCCAGCGCCGCCGCCACGGTGATCGAGTCGGCCGGCTCGCCCCGGCCGTAGATCTCCAGGATGGTGTCGAAGATGGTGGCGTGCACCGGCCGGTAGAAGTCGTTGGTCTTCAGGATCTCGACGACGTCGGCGATGGCGTCCTTGGAGAGCAGCATGCCGCCGAGGACGCACTGCTCGGCGGCGACGTCCTGGGGCGGGGTCTTGTCGAACTGTCCGTCACGCTGGGGCGGCGGGGAGGCCTGACCGCTGCCGGAGCGCGAGTCCGCCCGCATGTCGTCGGTGACCGACACGGGTCCCCCCTCCACTGCGTCGGATCCAAGGTCTGCTCTACCGCCGGGGTACGACAACCTCGACCTGCCGGTCGATCGGGGGTCATCGCACGGCCGGTCGGGGGCCCACCTTACGGAACCCGAGGTCAGCCCCTCAAGCACGGCGGTGGACGAGCCTCGGGACAACCTGTGGACGCCGGTGGACGAGTATGTGCGCAGGGTGTGCACAGCCTGTGGACAACGGCTGGGGAATTCTTCCGCACAAGCTCGTGGGCTGCGGAAACACAATCCCCACCCTGTGGACGGCAAGTTTTCGGTCGAACTGTCCAGTCGAACGTCCCGTACTATCTCCAGCGAACGGCTACACCTGGACAGCGGATTGCGCCATCGGTTGAGAAGGGTCACGCTCCGGCCGTGAGTTACCGGGACTGGGCACGCGGAGAGGATGGTCCGCGCGGGCGAGAGCCGGTCGCTCCCTGGGACGGTTTCGCCGACCCGTCACGCGTCGACCCCCACGACCACGACACCGGTCGGTTCCGCACTCCGAGCCGCCGGCGCGCCGCCGAGCGCGGCCAACAGGAGCCCGTCGACCCCTACCTGCCGCGCTGGGCGCTGGAGTCGGGCGTACGCAGCCCGGACGGGGGCGGCCGGCACGCCGCGCCCGACGACGAGGAGGACGGCGTCGAGCGCCCCCGGTCCGGTGGCGGCTGGCGGACCACGGAGACCGCGAGCAGTTGGCGCCGGGTCAGCGAGACCAGTTGGCACGAGATGCCGGCGGTGGACGCCACCCCCCGGTCGGAGCACACCGGGGAGTGGACGTTCGACCGGCCACAGGACCAGGGCTATTCGGGGCGCCGCCGGGCCGAGGACGACCCGGTGTCCGGAGCGGCGGCGCAGACCCGGCCGAGGCGCTTGCCGTCCAGCCGTCCGCAGGTCGTCTGGTCGGGGCTGGATGAGCCGGCCGACGTGGCCGCGCCGACGCCGACGTGGGAGGTCGAACGGCCCGCCCGCCGGAGCCGGCGGGCGGCGGAGGACGGGCCGGCGGTCGACCCCTGGGACCGGGAGGCGCGCCGAGCCGTGGAGTCCTCCCACCATCCGGCGGTGGACCCGTGGGACGCGTCCGGTGTGCACGCCTGGCGACCGGCCGGTGAGGTCGGCCCGTGGGACCACTCCGACGATGCCGGCCGGTGGGACCGGACCGACGCCACCGGCCGGTGGCACCAGCCGGACAGCACGGGCCAGTGGGAGAGACACTCCGACGGCGACGGATGGGACCGGACGGGACCGCCGCGCTCCGGCGGTGGCAGCGCGGAGGGCTGGCCCTGGCCCGGGCAGGACGACCGGGGCGAGGGCTTCTGGTCGGGCACCCGGCTGGCGGGCGACGACCCGCGGTGGATGGACCCGCCGGCGTCGGCCCCCCGTTCGCCGGTGGTCTCCTACACGGCCCCCCGACCGCGCACCGCGCCAGCACGGCGGGCGGCCGTCCCGTCGCGGGGTGCGACTCCGGCACCCGTACGCCGCCGGAGCGAGGTCGCCGGAGCGGCGTGGACCCGGCGCATCGAGGACGACCTGCTCGACCCGGATCCGGGCGGGCCGTGGCGGCCGCTGCTCTACACCGCCGCGTGCTACCTGGTGCCGGCGGTGCTGATCTTCTTCTGGCTGTTGACCCTGGACGGGCAGGCGCCGGCGGGTTGCGTCACCGACATCAGCGGCGGGGGCTGCGACTCGCCGCGGTCCCGGGCGCTGGGGTCGCTCGCGTCGGGCCTGCCGCGTTTCGGGGTGGCGCTGGCCAGCAGCCTGGTCGTGGCGCTGCTGCTGCGGCGGGTCGGGACCACCTGGCGTTCGGCCACGGTGGCGCTCGCCGCGGCGGTGGTCGGCGGCGGCCTCTCGACGGTCATGATCAGCGCGGTCACCGGGCAGCCGATCGGCTGACGCGGCGGCGGGGTCCCCGGCCGTCGCCCGGCGAACAGTCTCGCCCTGCCCACGGCGTCTCGTGTCACCCCGACCGTACGACGAGCGCGAGGCGCCGGCAGCGAACAGGGCCCGCACCGGTCGGTGCGGGCCCTGTCGTGGTGCTGGGGTGAGGTGTCAGCCCTGGACGACGTTGAGGTCGAACTTGGCGGTCACCTCGGGGTGCAGCTTGATCCGCACCGGGTAGGAGCCGGTCGACTTGATGTGACCGGGCAGCTCCAGCCGACGACGGTCGAGGACCGGGCCGCCGGCGGCCTTGACGGCGTCGACGATCTCGGCCGGGGTGACCGAGCCGAAGAGCCGACCACCGTCACCGGCACGGGCCTTCAGGCTGACCTTGAGGCCCTCAAGCTGGTCCTTCACCTCGTTGGCGTGGCCGAGGTCGCGGATCTCCCGGGCCGAGCGGGCCCGCTTGATGACCGTGACCTGCTTCTCCGCACCCTTGGTCCAGGCGATCGCGAAGCCCTGCGGCAGCAGGTAGTTCCGGCCGTAGCCGTTCTTGACCTCGACGATGTCGCCCGGGGCACCGAGGCCGGACACCTCCTGAGTCAGGATGATCTTCATATCGGTGCCTCCTCTCAGCGGGCCGTGGCGGTGTACGGCAGGAGCGCCATCTCACGGGCGTTCTTGACCGCACGGGCGATCTGCCGCTGCTGCTGCGAGGTCACGCCGGTCACCCGCCGAGCGCGGATCTTGCCGCGGTCGGAGATGAACTTGCGCAGCAGCGCGGTGTCCTTGTAATCGATGTAGGTGATCCCGTCCTTGTCGAGCGGGTTCACCTTCTTCTTCGGCTTGCGAAGTGCAGCGGCCTTGGCCATTGCTCGTGCTCCTGGTTTGCGATCGCGGGCGCTCGGCGCCATTAGAACGGGGGCTCCTCGTCGAAGTTGCCGCCACCCGAACCACCGCGCGAGGGTGCCGGTGCAGCCGAGGCCCAGGGGTCGTCGAAGTTGCCTCCGCCGCCGCCCTGGCCACCTCCACCACCGCCGCCGAAGCCGCCGCCACCGCCGCCGGAGCGGGACATCTTCTGCACCTTCGCCGTGGCGTAGCGCAGCGACGGGCCGATCTCGTCGACCTCGAGCTCGATGACGGTGCGCTTCTCGCCCTCGCGCGTCTCGTACGACCGCTGACGCAGCCGGCCCGAGACGATCACGCGGGCGCCCCGCTGGAGCGACTCGGCGACGTGCTCCGCCGCCTGCCGCCACACGGTGCACGCCAGGAAGAGCGGCTCGCCGTCCTTCCATTCGCCGGAGGCCTTGTCCATGAACCGGGGCGTCGAAGCGACCCGGAACTTGGCGACCGCCGCACCGGAGGGGGTGAACCGCAACTCGGGGTCATCGGTCAGGTTGCCGATGACCGTGATGGTGGTGTCTCCTGCCATGACCATCTCCTCGCGCACTCATCAGTTCTGCCGTACAGGCTCTCAGAGCCCTCCGACAGAGCCGATGAGGCTGATCCGGGTGAACCGGGTTGAATGCTTTAGCGCATCTCCGGCCGGATGACCTTGGTGCGCAGCACGGACTCGTTGAGCCGCAGCTGACGGTCCAGCTCGGCCACCGCTGCGGGCGTCGCCTGCAGGTCGATGACGGCGTAGATGCCTTCGGCCTTCTTGTTGATCTCGTACGCGAGGCGCCGGCGGCCCCACACGTCGGTCTTCTCCACCGAGCCACCCGCGGTCCGGATCACGTTCAGGTACGTGTCGAGCGACGGGGCGACGGTGCGCTCCTCGAGGCTGGGGTCGAGGATCACCATGACTTCGTAATGACGCAAGACGTGCTCACCTCCTGTGGGCTAAGCGGCCACGGTCCTTCCGTGGCAGGAGGTCGTGCGTCGTGGCCCACGCCGGTCCCGGGGGGACCCGGCCGGACGCGGACAACCGGACCAGGATACCCGGTCCGGACGATCATGCCCGGGGTGGTCGGGCGACCCGCCCCGGACAGCGTGCGACGGGGGCTCGCGTCGACGTCGGTGTCGATGCGAGCCCCCGTGCACGAGGCCGCGGGGCGTCCCGTCCGCATTCCTTGGGTGGGACCTGGGGAGGAACGACCACACCGATGAGGTTGGACCGGGAACGCCCCGCGGAGCTTTATCGTGTTGTTACCTGACGTTACAACGGCCCTTGACCCTTGTTGGGGTGAATGGCGGATTTCTCCGAAATTCTCCGCGAGCGGGCGTACCTCTCGCGGGGTCGGCCCCCGTCGCGCCGGGCCGCGCGACGGGGTGCCCCCGCTTCCCGGGCTGGACGGTCACTCCCCGGCGGGCCGGCCGGCGGCCGCCTCGCCCGGGAGCACCAACCGTGGATCCCACTCACATCAACGACCACCGGCGCCGGGAGGTGACGCGCCGACGGATCGCACTCCCCACCGCCGTCACCCCGGCTGTCGGCGCGGCGACGTAGGCTCCCGGGCATGCGTATCGGAGCCCACGTCGATTCGACCGACCCGCTGGCGGAGGCGACGGCCCGAGAGGCCGGGGCCGTGCAGTTCTTCCTCTCCGACCCGCAGGGGTGGAAAGCCCCGAAGCCCCGGGAGGACGCGGACAAGCTGCGGGCCGCGGACGTCGACCTCTACGTCCACGCGCCGTACGTCATCAACGTCGCGACCCTCAACAACCGGATCCGGATCCCCAGCCGCAAGCTGCTGATCGGGCATGCGCAGGCGGCCGCCGCGATCGGCGCGAAGGGGCTGATCGTCCACGGCGGGCACGTCAACGCCGGGGACGACGTCGCCGTCGGGTTCGACAACTGGCGCAAGACCTTCGCCTACGCGGCGGACTCCGGTGGCTTCGAGCTGCCGGTCCTGATCGAGAACACCGCCGGCGGCGACAACGCGTGCGCCCGGCGGCTCGACGCGCTCGCCCGGCTGTGGGACGCCGTGGGCGACTACGAGGTGGGCTTCTGCCTGGACACCTGCCACGCGCACGCCGGCGGCGAGGAACTGCTCGGGCTGGTCGACCGGGTCAAGGCGATCACCGGGCGAATCGACCTGGTGCACGCCAACAACTCCAAGGGCGCGTTCAACTCCGGCCAGGACCGCCACGACAACCTCGACGGCGGGACCATCGACCCCGAGCTGCTGGTGGCGGTGATCCGCGCGGCCGGCGCGCCGGTGATCGTCGAGACCCCGGGCGGCGTCGAGGGCCAGAGCGCCGACATCGCCTTCCTGCGTGACCGCCTCGGCGCGGAGAGCCCCGCGGCATGACCACCGACCAGTCCGCCGCAGGCGGCCCCCGCCCCGGCGGGTCGGCGTCGACCGGCGACGACATGCCGGCCGGCGCGACCGCAGGCCCGCCCACCCCGGGCGACTCCGCGACCACGAGGACCGCCGACCGGGCCGGCGCGGCGAGCGGTACGGGCGACACCCGGCCCACGGCCGACGCACCCACCAACGCCTCCGGGCACCCGACCGGCCCGGCCACGCCCTCCCGGCACCCGTCCGACGCGGCCGGCAGCACGGCCACACCCTCCGGAGGCGCATCCGACGCGGCCGGCAGCATCGGCATGACCAAGGTCGGCCAGGCCACGGACCAGACCGACCAGGGCGGGCGGGCCCGGTCGGACGGGGCCAGGGCCGGAACCGGGCCGGACAAGGCAGCGGCAGACGAGGCCGGCGCCAGCAAGGACAGCGCCGGCAAGGGCGGCGACGGCAAGGGCGGCGACGGCAAGCAGGCCCACGGTAAGAACAACGAGGGCAAGGAAGCCGACGGCAAGGACAAGGCCGGCACGGACAAGGAAGCCGACGGCAAGGACAAGGCTGGCAAGGGCAAGGACGGCGACGGCGGGGAGTCGGGGAAGCCGGACCGCTGGGCGGCCTTCGCGCCCGCGCCGGAGACCGTGCCGAGCCGGCCGCGACGCGCCGCCCGGGCGGTCGGTCGCCTGCTGATCCACGAGTGGACGCTCGCGACGCTCGGCTCGCTGGCGCTGGCCGTGCTGTTGACCTGGCCCACCCTGCGCTACCCGCTGCACACCCTCCCCCAGGACTACTGGGACCCCAGCCTGCAGGCGTGGCAGATGGCCTGGTCCGGGCACATCCTGCTGACCAACCCGGCGCAGCTGTGGCAGTCGAACGCCTTCTTCCCGGAGAGCTGGAGCTTCGCCTTCTCCGACACCCTGCTCGGGTACGCCCCGGCGGGCATGATCGGTACGGGCCCCGAGGCCGCCATCCTGCGCTACAACATCATGTTCGTGCTGGCGCACGCGCTCGCCACGCTCGGGGCGTACGCGCTGGCCCGCCAGCTCGGCGCGGGCCGGATCGGCGGCGCGGTCGCCGGGGCGAGCTACGCCTACGCTCCCTGGCTGCTCGCCCAGGCCGGGCACCTGCACGTGATCTCCAACGGCGGCATCCCGCTGGCGCTGGCCATGCTGGCCCGCGGGCACGGGTACTCGCTGCGGCACGGCTACCAGCCGGAGCGCCGGCACGACGGCTGGGTCTACGCCGGCTGGCTGGTCGCGGCCTGGCAGCTCAGCCTCGGTTTCGGCATCGGGCTGCCGTTCGCGTACTTCCTCGGCGGGACCGTGCTGGTGGCGGCCGTCACCTGGTTCCTGCGGCGCTGGGTGATCCGGCCGGTGAAGCGCCCGTTCGGTCGCCGGCTGCTGATGGCGGACCTGGTCGGCGGGCTGATCTTCGCCGGCGTCGGCGCGCTGCTGGCCATCCCCTACTTCAAGGTGGCGGAGCTGCACCCGCAGGCGGAGCGGACGATCGGCGACATCGCCATCTTCTCCCCGCCGGCGAGCGGCTTCTTCACCGCGCCCGGCGAGTCGCGCGTCTGGGGCGAGTTGCACGAGGGGGCGCGGGCGGCGCTGCCGTGGCACCCGGAGATGACCCTGCTGCCCGGGTTCGTGCTCTACGCCCTCGCCGCCGGCGGGCTCTTCTTCTCCGTCTGGAAGCTGCGCCACCGGCTGCTGCTGCTCGCCGGGGTGGTGGTGACCATGGTGCTCGCCATGGGCACCCGGTTCTTCGACGGCACCTTCACCTACGTGCCGCTCTTCGAGCACCTGCCCGGATGGAACGGCCTGCGCACCCCGGGCCGGCTGATGCTCTGGACGACGCTCCTGCTCGGGCTGCTCGCGGCAGGCGCGGTCAGCGCGTTCGCGGCCCGGGTGCGGGAGATCTCGGCCGAGCGGATCCCCTCCTGGCCGAGCCCGTGGTTGCGGCTGGCCACCCTGCTGCCGCTGGTGCTGGTGATCGCCGAGGGCCTGAACACCACGCCGCACCCGGTCGTGCCGACGCAGCCGGCGGCGATGCGGACCGTGGCCGGCCCGCTGCTGGTGCTGCCGAGCAGCCAGAACCTCGACCAGCCGGTCATGCTCTGGTCCACGACCAGGTTCCAGGACATCGTCAACGGGGGGAGCGGTTTCACGCCGCGCCAGCTCGACGAGGTACGCCGGGTTTCGCTCTCCTTCCCCGACCAGACCAGCGTCGACTACCTGCGGGTCCTCGGCGTCCGCAACGTGCTGCTGATGCGCGACCAGATCGCCGGCACGCCGTGGGAGGTCACGGTCGACGCGCCGGTCGACGGCCTCGGCATCACCCGCGAGGAGATGGGCCAGGTGGTGGTCTACCGGCTCTGACCCGGCTCGGTATGAGGGGGAGCCCAGTCGGCGCAGGAAACAAGCCGGACGTCGGCTGGGCCCCCCTCACCTGACGGCACCAGGCCGCCTCACGAGCTGCGCGTCTACGCGGTGGCGGGGTTCGGCTCGACGGGCACCGGGGTCCTGCGTCGCCACCGGTCGAGCCAGGGCGCGTCCGGCGCGCCGTCGAGCGGGCCGCCGTCCGGGTCGTCGGCGTACGTGGCCCGCACCGGGTCGAGTTCCGGCCGCAGGATCTCCCGCACGACCAGCACGCAGAGCACCACGACGGTGGCCAGGCGCAGCGTCGACGCCAGCACGAAGACCCCCTCCGGGAAGACCGGCTTGCTGGTCGACGCGCCGAGCAGTTCCCCGTAGAAGGCCGCGAAGTAGCAGACCTCCGCGATCTGCCAGGCCAGGAAGGCGCCCCACTTCGGGCGGGCGAGCACCACCAGCGGCAGCAGCCAGAGCACGAACTGCTGCGACCACACCTTGCTGAAGATCAGGAACGCGGCGACCACCAGGAACGCGAGCTGGGCCAGCCGGGGGCGGCGCGGCGCCAGCAGGCCCAGCGCGGCCACCCCGAGGCAGGCCAGCCCGAAGAGGGCGTACGACAGGGTGTTCAGCGTCGGGATGTTGACGTTCAGCCACTCGAAGGGCCCGAGGTCGGCGGGGTTGGCGCTGCCGACCTTCCCGTCCAGGTAGCGCCCGATGTACCAGAGGGTGCCCCAGTCGATCGGCCGGGTCGAGTTCAGCTCGAAGAAGCGGTCCCAGTTCTCCCGGTAGGGGACGGCGACCGGCAGGTTCACGGCGACCAGGGACACGAGGGCGGCGCCGAAGGCGGTGAGGGCCGCGCGCAGCCGCCCGGCGCGCAGCGCCAGCACCAGGATCGGGCCGAGGACGAACAGCGGCCACATCTTGGCCGCCCCGGCGAGGCCGAGCAGGACGCCGGCCGCCAGCGGCCGGCTGCGGGCCCAGGCGAACAGGCCGAACGCGGCGAGGCCGATGGCGAGCAGGTCCCAGTTGACCGTGGCGGTGAGCATCAGCGCGGGGGCGAGCGCGAAGAGGGCGGCGTCCCAGGGTCGTCGGCGGCGTAGGGCGAGGATCACCGCGACCGTGGCGACCGCCAGCGCGCCGAGCACCAGGGCGTTCAGGTTGTAGAACCACATGCCCTGGTTGAGCCCCGGGTCGTTCTGGCCGAGGGCGTGCACCGGCAGGCCGAGCGCGCCCATGAAGTAGCCGGTGAGCACCGGGTACTCGACGGGGTGGTCCCGGTAGGGGACCGCGCCCTCGTTGAGCCGCTCCGCGTAGTAGAGCGCCAGCACGTCCGTGTAGCAGAACCGGGTGTACTGCACGTTGTTCTGCCAGGCGCCGTCCTGGCAGGGCGACTTCTGCACCCAGTGCAGGGCCAGGGTCAGGCAGACCAGGGCCAGCACGATCCGGGCCGCCGTCCAGAACCGGCTCTCCCGCCCGGCGGGCCGGTCGAGCGCGACGGCGTGGTCGCCCAGCGGGCCGCCGATGACGCCGGAGACGCCCCGGACGAAGCCGTCGGACCGGGACGGGTGGTCGGCGGCACCGGCGTCGTCGATGCCTCGCGTCGGCTGCGTGCTCATGAAGGTGCATCCTGCCGTACGACCGGCCTCCGCGTCCCCCTCCGAAGACGACACGTCGGTACGCGAAACGCCGCCGTTCCCACCCGGCCGTGGACCGTCGCCGGGCTCGGTCGGGGTACCCGTGCCGCCGTTGTTCCCGCCGTTGTTGCCGCCGTTGTTGCCGCCCGGTGGGCAAAACAGCTCCAGCGGCCCGCAGTTCGGCTGGCCCCCGGGGGACGGCGGCGCGGGCGGGGCCTCGCCGTTGCCGGAGTTCGGGTCGCCGATGTTCGCCGCGGGCGGGAAGTCCTTGTGCTCCCGGTACTCCTTGCTGGTCTTGTGCGCCTCCTCCATGAACCGCTCCCAGATGTCACCCGGAAGGTTGGAGCCGCTGACCTTGGTCCGGCCGTCCTTGAGCAGCAGCGGTTCCCGGTTCTTCACGTTGCCGACCCAGACCGCGGTCGCCAGCTGGGGCGTGTAGCCGATCATCCAGGCATCGCCGTTGTTCGGGTTGTTCGGTTTGAGCTCCCACGTGCCGGTCTTGGAGGCGGCCTTGCGGCCGTCCTCCAGCCGGTGGTTGACCCGCGCCGGGTACTGCTCCAGCACCGAGGTGACATCGGCGACGACGTCCTTATCGATGCGTTGCTTCGGGGTGAGCTTCTCCCCGCCGACCCTCTTCCACTTCCCGGTGTCCGGATCGCGCTTCTGCACCGAGAAGAGGAAGTGCGCCTTGTTGTAGACGCCCCGATTGGCGAAGGTGGCGACGCCGTTGGCGTGGTCGAGGACGGTGATCGGGTACTGGCCGTAGCCGACCACGTGGAAGAACGGGTTCGGCGCGATCTTCTTCGGGTCGGTCTTGGTGAGGTCGTACGCCTTCTGCGGGCTGGTGTCCGTCCGCCACATGGTGGTGACGCCGGCGTCCGCGGCCGTCTTGATGACCTGGTCCGGCCCGATCTCCTGGGTCACGTGGTAGAAGGGCACGTTCAGCGACTTGAGCGTGGATTCCTTCAGGGTGCAGGAGTCACCGCAGTCGGGGTTGTCGTCGCCGGCGTTACTGACCTTGAACTGGGTGCCCTCCGGGGTGAACGCCCGGCCCTTCCAGCGCGACTCCAGTGCCTTCTCCGCCCGGAGTGCCGCCGCCAAGGTGTAGATCTTGAAGCTGGAGCCCGGCGGGTGCCCACCCGTGACGTTCCCGTTGGAGTCGGTGTTCTTGCCGGCATAGTCCGTGCCGGTGCCGTTGTCGCCGCCGTAGTAGGCGACCACCCGGCCGGTCTCCGGTTGGATCGCCACCACGGCTGCCATCAGGTTCTTCCGCTGGCCGTTGAGCTCGGAGCCCTTGGCCTTGCGCTGGGCCGTCTCGACCGCCGCCTGCTGGATCTTGGTGTCGATGGTGGTCTGGATGCGGTAGCCGCCGGACATCAGCGCCTGGGAGCAGAGCTTCTTCTCCTCGGTGACCTTGGACTCGTCGTCGACGCAGAGGCCCTGGTCCCGCATCTCCTGCTTGACATAGTTGATCACGTTGCCGTACGGCGTGTCGATGCCGTAGTCGATGCCGGCGCCGGTGTTCTTCGGGCTCCTCAGCGTCCTGGTCGGATAGTCGGCCGGGGTGGGCGCCGCCGGCTTGCCCGGGGCGTTCAGCCAGCCCTCGGCGACCATGCCGTTGATCACGTACTCCCAGCGGGACTTGGCGTCGGCGAGGTTGACCGCCGGGTCGTAGCCCTTGTGTCCGTCGCCGGCCTCCGGCTGCTTGATCAGCGCGGCGAGGACCGCGCCCTCGGCGACGGTCAGCTTGCTCGCCGACTTGCCGAAGTACGTCTGCGCCGCCGCCTCGATGCCGTGCGCGCCCCGCCCGAAGTAGATGATGTTCAGGTAGTGCTGCATGATCTCGGGCTTGCTCTTCTGGTCGTTCAGCTTGGAGGCGAGGATCGCCTCCTTCACCTTCCGGGCGTACGTGTCGTCCTTCAGGTTGTCGTAGGCGTTGCGCGCGTACTGCTGGGTGATCGTCGAGGCGCCCTGCTTGTCGCCCCCGGTGAGGTTGTTCCACGCGGCGCGGGCGATGCCCTTGTAGTCGACGCCGGAGTGGTTGTAGAAGTTCCGGTCCTCGGCCGCCGCCACCGCGTCCTGCACGTGCTGCGGGATCTGGTCGATGGTGACCAGGGTCCGGTTCTGCGTGCCGAGCTTGGCGATGACCGTCTTGTTGTCGAAGGCGTAGAGGGTGGTCGCCTGCGGCGGTGTGGTGTCCTCGGGGAGCACGACGTTCGTCGAGTAGTAGGTGAAGCCGACCACGCCGAGGCCGGCGAGCATGATGAAGACCGCGAAGGCGGCGATCAGCATGTTCACCCGCTTGCGCTTCTTCGCCCGGGCCGGGTCGCCCGCGCCGCGGCCGCCACGGCCGGGACCGGTCGGCCCGCCGGGCCCGCCGGGGCCACCCGAGACCGGGGAGACGCTCGCCCGCGCCGACGCCCGGCCGGCGACGCCGCCGACGGACGCCGACCCGACGCTGGCCCGCCCGGCCGAGGCGGCGCCGACCGCCGCCGCGCCGACCGTGGCGCGCCCGGCCGGTCCGCCGGCCGCCGGGGAGACCGGTACCGACGCGCGACCCGCGCCCGCCCGGCCCGCACCCGGCGCCGGGGAGACCGGGACGGAGGCCCGGCCGGGGCCGGCGCGGCCGACGGAGGCCGAACCCACCGAGGCGGAACCGACCGAAGCCGAGCCGGCGGCCGAACCGCCACGCGGCGGCACGGACGCCGAGCCGCCGACGGAGGCACGTCCACCGGCGGCCCGGGGCGCGACCGAGGCGCGGCCGGGCGGTGCCGTACCCTCCTGTGCAGCCGACCAGCCGCCCCCGCGGGCGTCACCGCCGGAGTCGCCGTGCTGGCCCGGAATCTGGGCCCGCCCGCGCGGGGAACTGGGATCGCCGTACGAGTTCATTCCTCACACCCTGCCGTCGCGGTGGGGCGCGGCTGCGCCGCCACCGGTTGCCGTGAGATGGGACACCCGACAGTAGCGGCACGCGCGTGCCGACCGACCGGTGTCATGTGTGAATCAATCGGGCCAATCAGACCAACGAGCGGTCGGTCACCCCGGGCGTGCGCGTTCCGGCCGGGGCCGGCCGATCGAGCCAGGATCACCGTTGTGCCTCTCGCCTCCGTCGACCGGCCGCGCGGGTGCCCGGGGCGGCCGCGCCGCCCACCGCGTCCTGCTCCGGCCCGCCCTCCGGGTCCCCGGCCAGCCCGTCCCGGCCGAGCAGGTACTGCTCGACGAGATGGTTCCAGTCACAGCCGAGGCACACCTCCACGACGAAGACCTGGAACTCACGCAGCGTCATCGCCAGCACGGGCAACTCGGCCAGCGTCCGGGCCTGGCCGGCCGACTGCTTGAGTTCGTCGCCGTAAATGTAGTGGACGCGCGTCAGGTTCTCGCTGCGGCAGATCGGGCACCGCTCGTCGGTGGGCTCCCCGTGGAAGCGAGCCGCGTTCTTCAGGTACGGCGACGCGTCGCAGACGTCGTACGTGCCGACCCGGCCGGCGAGGAGCTCACGCAGCACCGCTCGCTTCCGGAGCGAGTAGTCGACCACCTGGCGCTGCGTACGCATGCGGAGAAGGGTACGCGGTCTCGCCGGACGGGGCGACCACGGTGACGATGCGTGACGACGGGACCCCGGAACGGGGGTTTGCCCTGATCACGGTGATCCGCTAGCGTGCGATGTATCGGTCCGATACATCGCGGCGGTTTCCGCTCCGCGTAGAGGGTACAGAGAGGATGGCCCGTGCTCGAGCTCGCCATCCTCGGCCTCCTGCAGGAGTCTCCGATGCACGGCTACGAGCTGCGCAAGGAGTTGACCGCCAAGCTCGGCGCGATCAGGGCGGCGATCAGCTACGGCTCGCTCTACCCGACCCTGCGCCGGCTGCAGGCGGCGGGATGGATCACCGAGGCCGCCGAGACACCCGCCACCGCCGAGGAGGTTCCCGCGCTGACCAGCCGACGAGGTCGGGTGGTCTACAAAATCACCGCGGAGGGCAAGGAACGCTTCGCCCAGCTCATCGCACAGACCGGGCCCGAGACGTACGACGACACGGGCTTCGGGGTGCACTTCGCGTTCTTCGCCCGCACCGACCAGGCGACCCGACTCCGCATCCTCGAGGGTCGCCGGCGAAAGATCGAGGAACGTCGCGAAGGGCTTCGCGACGTGCTCGGCCGGGCGGCCGAGCGCCTCGACGCGTACACGCTGGAACTGCAGCGCCACGGCCTGGAGGCCTGTGAGCGCGAGGTCCGCTGGCTGGAGGAGCTCATCGCCAACGAGCGCTCCGGCCGTGCCCCGACGGTCCCGGCTACCGGGACGGCCGGCGGCCGACGAGAAGACAACAGCCCGCCTCCGCCTGGAGAGTCCAGGAAAGAGCGGCCGTGATGAAGAAGAAGGAGGCAGACGCTATGGGCTCCGTCCGCGTCGCCATCGTCGGTGTGGGTAACTGCGCCTCGTCCCTCGTGCAGGGCGTGGAGTACTACCGGAACGCCGACCCGAACGACCGCGTCCCGGGTCTCATGCACGTCACCTTCGGCGACTACCACGTCTCGGACGTGCAGTTCGTCGCGGCGTTCGACGTGGACGCCAAGAAGGTGGGCATGGACCTCGCCGAGGCGATCGTCGCCAGCGAGAACAACACCATCAAGCTCTGCGACGTGCCGCCGACCGGCGTCACCGTGCAGCGCGGCCCGACCTTCGACGGTCTGGGCCAGTACTACCGCGAGATCGTCGAGGAGTCCGACGCCACGCCGGTCGACGTGGCGCAGGCGCTGCGCGACGCGCAGGTCGACGTCGTCGTCTCCTACCTGCCGGTCGGCTCCGAGCAGGCCGACAAGTTCTACGCCCAGGCCGCGATCGACGCCGGCTGCGCGTTCGTGAACGCCCTGCCGGTCTTCATCGCCTCCGACCCGGAGTGGGCGAAGAAGTTCGAGGACGCGGGCCTGCCGATCGTCGGTGACGACATCAAGAGCCAGGTCGGCGCCACGATCGTGCACCGCGCGCTGGCGAAGCTCTTCGAGGACCGCGGTGTCGAGCTGCTGCGCACGTACCAGCTCAACTTCGGCGGCAACATGGACTTCATGAACATGCTGGAGCGCAACCGGCTGGTCTCGAAGAAGATCTCGAAGACCCAGTCGGTGACGTCCCAGATCCCGCACGAGATGAGCAAGAGCGACGTGCACATCGGCCCGTCGGACCACGTGCCGTGGCTGGACGACCGCAAGTGGGCGTACATCCGCCTGGAGGGCCGTTCGTTCGGTGACACCCCGCTGAACGCCGAGCTCAAGCTCGAGGTGTGGGACTCGCCGAACTCGGCCGGCGTCATCATCGACGCCGTCCGCGCCGCGAAGATCGCGCTGGACCGGAAGATCGGCGGCCCGATCCTGTCGGCCTCGTCCTACTTCATGAAGTCCCCGCCGGTGCAGTACGCCGACCACGACGCGCACGCCGCCGTCGAGGCGTTCATCGCCGGCGAGGTCGAGCGCTGACGCGCTGACCACCAGCACCACCGAGGGCCGGGTCCGCGGGGACCCGGCCCTCACCGCGTCCGCGCGCTCCCTGCGAGCCGTGCCCGTGGCGTCAGGACCACGCGCGCCGCAGGGCGACCCCGGCCTCCAACTCCAGCAGGTTCACCTTGCGCTCCAGCCCGCCGCCGAAGCCGACCAGTTTGGCGCCCGCCCCGACGATCCGGTGGCAGGGCACGAGCACCGGGATCGGGTTGCGGTTGCAGGCCACCCCGACCGCGCGGGCGGCACCCGGATCGCCGAGCCGCCGGGCCACCTCGCCGTAGGTGAGCGTCTCCCCGTACGGAATGCGGGTCATCTCCCGCCAGACGCCGCGCTCGAAGTCCGAACCGCCCGGCACCGCCAGCGGCACCGCGAACTCGGTCAGCTCGCCGGCGAAGTATGCCCGCAGTTCCGCCACCGCCTGCCGGGCCACCTCGTCGCCCGGCTCCTCGACCGCCCCCTCGACCCGACCGAAGTGGGTCCGGCGCACGTTCGCCCCGTCGGTGGCGACGGAGAACTCACCGATCGGGGAGTCGAGCACGGTCCAGCGCATCCACCCATTGTCCCCGGCGGGCCGACACCATCTCGCCCCAGCCCCGAACGACCCGACCGGCGCCGGCGGCTCAGATCAGGGTGAAGCCGAGCAGCAGGGCGCCGGCGCTGAGGCTGGCGCCGCCCGCGACGGTCAGCCAGATCAGCTTGTTGGGCTTGGTGTCCTGCGGGCGGACCATCGAGAGGAAGAAGCCGAGCGGCATCAGGATCGGCGCGGCCACGAGCAGGGTGCGGATGAGCGTGCGGGTGCCGTCGGACGCGTCGGCCTGGTCGACGTAGGGCAGCACGGCCAGCGCGAAGAGGACCAGCACCCCGGCGTGTGCGTGGCCGGCGGTCCACAGGCCCCGGCGGACGGGGTTGTCGAGGTAGCCGGCCTTGCGCCGGGTCAGGTGCATGAGCAGGGTCAGTCCGCCGTACGCCACCGTCACGACGGTGATCAGCAGGATGCCGGCGGTGGTCAGGGTGGCCGAGGACATGGGCACCTCCGTCTTGTCGATGTCAAGATTGGCCCAGCGGACCCAATCTTGTCAACAGCTAGATTGGCCGTTTCGATTCGCCGGACACCGGTCGAGTTCCGAGCTGCCGGTGGCGCGGAACCCACGGTCGGACCGCGCCGCCTGCGCGTGCCGCGGCACGTTGCGCCGCATCGATACCGTGCGGTTCGTGGCCACGGGGACACTGATCTTTCTCATCATCGGTGGGGCGGGCGTCGCGGTGCTGGCGCTCGCCCTGCTCGGCACCGAGCTGCTCCACTTCGGCGGCCCGGACTTCGACGGTCCCGTGTCGGTGGAGGCGGTCGCCGGGTTCGCCGGGGCGCTCGGCTTCGGCGCCGCGATCGTCAACGAGCTGCTCGGTGGGCGTACCCCCGCGATGATCGCGGCGGCGTTGGCCGGCGGCGTCGTCGCGGCCGTGCCCACCGCGTGGGCGGCGTCCCGGCTGAGCCGGGCGGCCCGCGACATGCGCACCGACCCCACCCCCACCCGGCAGCACCTGGTCGGCGCGCTCGGCCTGGTCGTCACCCCGGTGCCCGCCGACGGATACGGCGAGGTCCGGGTCCGGGTGGCCGGCCAGCCGGTCAAGCTCAACGCCCGCGCCGACCGGCCGATCCCGGTCGGCGCCCAGATCTTCGTGGTCGAGGCGCTCAGCGAGACCAGCGTGCACGTCGAAACCTACTGAACCCCCTCACAGCAGATCGGGACGGTCGTATGTTCCTTCTCATCGCCATCGGCGGCGCGGTCCTCCTCGTCCTCGTGCTCGTGTTCTTCGTGCTCTCCCGGATCAAGGTCGCCGGGCCGAACGAGGCGTTCATCGTCACCGGCCGCAAGGGCCGCACCACGCAGACCGCCGACGGCGGCCGGTCGACCGACATGTCCGGGCAGAAGGTCGTGCTCGGCGCCTCGGTCTTCGTCCTGCCGGTGGTGCAGAAGCTCCAGTCGCTCGACCTGTCCAGCCGCCGGATCGACGTCGGCATCCGTGGCGCGGTCAGCAAGCAGGGCATCCGGGCCGACCTGCACGGCGTCGCCATCGTCAAGGTCGGCGGCACCGAGGACGCGATCCGGGCCGCCGCCCAGCGCTTCCTGCACCAGCAGGACGAGATCGACAACTTCACCCGGGAGGTGCTCGCCGGCGCGCTGCGCTCGATCGTCGGGCGGCTCACCGTGGAGGAGGTCATCCGGGACCGGGCGGCGTTCGCCAGCGCGGTCGCCGAGGAGGCCGAGCACTCGATGACCAACCAGGGCCTGGTGCTGGACACCTTCCAGCTCCAGGACATCCTGGCCGAGGGCTCCTACCTGCAGGACCTGGGCCGGCCGGAGGCGGCCCGCGTGCTCAAGGACGCGGCCATCGCCGAGGCGCGCGCCCGCCAGCAGGCCGAGCAGGAGCGGCTGCTCGCCGAGGAGGCCATCGCCGAGGCCAACCGGAACCTGTCGCTCAAGCAGGCCGCCATCCAGGCCGAGATCGACGCGGCCAAGGCCAAGTCCGCGGCGGCCGGGCCGCTCGCCCAGGCCGAGCGGGACCAGGCGATCCTCTCCGAGCAGCAGAAGGTGGCCGAGCGCAACGCCGAGCTCAAGCAGCGCCAGCTCGACACCGAGGTGCGCAAGCCGGCCGACGCGGCCCGGTACAAGGTGGAGCAGGAGGCCGAGGCGGCGCGCAACGCGGCCGTGCTGAACGCCGACGCGCAGCGCCAGGCCGTCATCGCCGCCGCCCAGGCCGCCGCCGAGCAGGCCCGGCTCACCGGTGAGGGCGAGCGGGCCCGCCGGGCCGCGCTGGCCGAGGCGAACGCGATCGAGGGCGCCAAGGAGGGTGAGGCCGAGCAGCGCCGCCGCTCCGCCATCGCCGAGGCGGTCGAGCGGGAGGGCGCGGCCGAGGCCGCGGCCATCCTGGCCAAGGGCCAGGCCGAGGCCGAGGCGATGGCCCGCAAGGCCGAGGCGTTCGCGGCGTACGGCGAGGCGGCGGTGCTGGACCTGCTGGTCAAGGTGCTGCCGCAGGTGGTCGAGGCGGCCAGCGCCCCGATCGGCGCGATCGACAAGATGACCGTCATCTCCACCGACGGCGCCTCGTCGCTGACGAAGTCGGTGGCGGGCAACGTGGCCCAGGGGCTCCAGCTCGGCAGCGACCTGACCGGGATCGACCTGGCGGGGCTGCTCGCGAAGCTCGGCTCGGCATCGGCCTCCTCCGACAACGGCAGGCCGCCGGTGGCGGGCACCGCGGTCGAGACCGTCGAGACCCGCTGACGCCACGGCGGCGGAGCAACAGGGCGCCGTCCCCGGTCGGGGGCGGCGCCCTGTTCGTCCTCCGGGCCAGCGCCGGGGCAGCGGACCCGGCTACCCGACGATGCCCTCGTCTCGCGCCCAGCGCAGCAGCTCCGCCTCGGCCTCGTCGCGGTCCAGCGGGCCGCGCTCCAGGCGCAGCTCCTTGAGGTGCTTCCAGGCCCGCCCGACCACCGGCCCCGGCGGCACGCCCAGCAGCTCCATGATCGCGTTGCCGTCCAGGTCGGGCCGGACCCTCGCCAGATCCTCCTCGGCGGCGATCCGGGCGATCCGCTCCTCCAGCGCGTCGTAGTCGGCGGCGAGCTGGGCCGCCTTGCGCCGGTTGCGGGTGGTGCAGTCCGAGCGGGTCAGCTTGTGCAGGCGCGGCAGCAGGTCGCCGGCGTCGGCGACGTAGCGGCGCACCGCCGAGTCGGTCCACTCGCCCCGGCCGTAGCCGTAGAAGCGAAGGTGCAGCGCGACCAGGGCGGTGACCTTGGAGGTGATCTCCTTGGGGTAGCGCAGCGCCTTCATCCGGGCCTTCGTGAGCCGCGCGCCGACCACCTCGTGGTGGTGGAAGCTGACCCGGCCGTCCGAACCGACCGCCTTGGTGGCCGGCTTGCCGACGTCGTGCATCAGCGCGGCCATCCGCAGGATGAAGTCCGGCCCCTCGGTCTCGTACGAGACGGCGTTGCTCACCACGGTGAGGGTGTGCTCGTAGACGTCCTTGTGCTGGGCGTGCTCGTCGATCTCCAGCTTCAGGCCGGTCAGCTCGGGCAGGAAGCGCTCGGCGAGCCCGGTGTCGACCAGCAGCCGCAGCCCGGTGATGGGGTCGGCGCCGCAGAGCAGCTTGGTGAACTCGTCGCGGATCCGCTCGGCGGTGATCCGGTCCAGGTCGGCGGCCATCCGGGTCATCGCCGCGTGGACGTCGGGATGCACCGCGAAGCGCAGTTGGGCGGCGAACCGGGCCGCGCGCAGCATCCGCAGCGGGTCGTCGCCGAAGGACTCACCGGGGGTGCCCGGCGTGCGGATCACCTTCGCGGCGAGGTCGTCCAGCCCGCCGTGCGGGTCGGTGAAGCGGTGCTCGGGCAGGCTGACCGCCATCGCGTTGATGGTGAAGTCGCGCCGCCGCAGGTCCTCGGCGAGGTCGGTGCCGTACTCGACGACCGGGTTGCGGCTGACCTGGTCGTACGACTCGGCGCGGAAGGTGGTGACCTCCAGCCGCAGCCCGTCGCGCTGGCACCCGATGGTGCCGAACTCCCGCCCGGTCTCCCAGATCGACTCGGCCCAGCCGCGCACGATGCGCAGGGTCTCGTCCGGGTGCGCGTCGGTGCAGAAGTCGAGGTCGTCGCCGAGGCGGCCGAGCAGGGCGTCGCGTACCGAACCCCCCACCAGGTGCAGCTCGTGGCCGGCCCGGGCGAACCGGCGGCCCAACTCGTCGGCGACCGGGGAGACCCGGAGCAGTTCGGCGACGGCGTTGCGCTGCGCGGCGGTGAGTTCGCGGCGGTCGGCGGCGTGGGGAGCGGAGGCTTCGGACATGGGAGCGCCAGACTATCGGTCCCGGCGGGGATGCGGTCCGCCGGGCGCGGGTAACGGGTGGCCGTTGACTATCGTCTGTGACGTGCGGGCCCGTGCCCGGCTCGGACGTACCCCTCTGCCTTGGAGGCGAGAAGATGAGCGGCGGTCTCTACCGCAGCGCGAACGCCGCACAGGGCGGCGCCGCGCCCGGCCGGCCGTCGGACGGCGCCACGTTCATCTCCGCCGAGCCGCTGAACCAGCCGGCCATGGAGTCGACCGCGCCGCCGCAGGAGCAGGTGGCCGAGGCCAGCGCCGCGACCAACAGCGCGGTGATGGCGATCGGCAGCCTGGTCAGCCGGGGCACGGGCTTCCTGCGCACGCTGGTGCTGACCGCCGCGCTGGGCGGCGCGCTGGTCGGTGACGCGTACACCACCGCGCAGATCCTGCCCGGCATGGTCTACGAGTTCCTGCTGGGCGGCATCCTCACCAGCGTGCTGGTCCCCGTACTGGTGCGCCGGCGCAAGGCCGACGCCGACGGCGGTCAGGCGTACGCCCAGCGGCTGCTCACCCTCGCGGTGGTCACCCTGGCCGGGGCCGCGCTGCTCGCGGTGGTCGCCGCACCGCTGCTCACGATGCTGTACGCCAGCGACCAGCGCGGCGAGCACTACCAGGGGCTGGTCACCAAGCTGTCGTACCTGATGCTGCCGATGATCTTCTTCACCGGCCTCAGCGCGCTGGTCAGCGCGGTGCTCAACACGCGGGGGCACTTCGCCGCGCCGATGTGGGCGCCGATCCTGAACAACCTGGTGGTGATCGGCACCGCCGGGCTCTACATCGCCATCTTCGGCGCGGAGATCATCCGGCCGGAGCAGATGACCCCCGGGCGGATCGTGTTGATCAGCGGCGGCACGCTGCTCGGCGTCGCCATCCAGGCGGCGGGCCTGCTGCCCGCGCTGCGCAGGGTCGGCTTCCGCTGGAAGCTGCGCTTCGACTTCCGCGAGCTGGGCCTGCGCGAGCTGGGTCGCCTCGGCGCCTGGATGTTCTGCTACGTCGCGGTCAGCCAGATCGGCCTGATCGTGCTGTTCAACCTGCTGAGCCGCGCGGGCGACGGCGACGCCGGTGCGATGATCTACAACAACGTCTTCCTGTTGTTGATGATGGCGCACGGCATCATCGCCGTCTCGATCATCACGGCGCTGATGCCCCGGATGAGCGCGGCCGCGGCCGACGGCCGGTACGCGGACCTCGCCGCCGACCTGTCCCGGGGCACCCGGACCGTCTCGGCGGTGCTCGCCCCGATCGCGGTCTGCTACGCCGTGCTGGCCACGCCGCTGTCGGTGATGCTCTTCCGCTACGGCGCGTTCAGCGACGACAACGCCTCCGACACGGCGCTGGTGCTGCTGGTGGCCGCGGTCGCGCTGGTGCCGTTCGCGGTCAGCCAGCTGTTCACCTTCGCCTTCTACGCGCTCCCCGACACCCGGACGCCGGCGCTGATCAACATCCCGGTGGTGGCGCTGCGGATCGGTGTCCAGATCATCCTCTTCGCCGCCTTCGCCGCCCACTTCGCGGCCGCCGGCATGATGATCGGCAACGCCGTCTCGTACGTGGCCGCCGCGATCGCCTCCGCCTGGCTGCTCCGTCCCCGGGTCGGCCGGATCGGGCTCGGCGGGATCATGCGGACGCTGGGCCGGGTCGCGGTCGCGGCGCTCGGTGCGGCGCTGGTCGGCCTGCTCGTGGTCGCGCTGCTGCCGGGCGACGACACGCCGACCCGCCTGGAGGCCGTCGTCCAGCTCGTGGTCGGCGGCGCGGTGATCGGCGGGACGTACCTCGGGCTGGCGACGGTGCTGCGGATCGGCGAGATCACCGAGGTGGTCGGCATGGTCCGCCGCCGGCTGGGCCGCTGACGGGAGCCGGCGGGCGCAGTCCCCGGCCTGTGGATGGTCCACACGCTCTGTGAACGAGGATCACCAGCCTGGGGATGCGCCTGTGGATAACTCTGCGATTCACCGCTCAGCGACCAGATGGCCCTGTGGATAACCAACCGTACGGCTGAGTATGGCGGCACGGTCGGCGGGAAATCCGGCAGCGTCGGCGTCGCCGCCGCACCGGTCCGGCCCCTCCGGCGGGCACTTGCGGCCAACCTCTAGATTGGCCAGTACATGTGCCAGCAACGTGGCTGACAACGGTCGCAACCGGACAAGTGGATCACCTGCTGGCAGCACGGGCCGGGAGCGGCGCGAAGATGACATGTCGGGGAGACGGCCAACCCAGGTAAGGTCGCTCTCGACGGGTACGGCAGGCGCCGACGCTCCGCGTCGACACCGGTCGGCCGGTTCCTTCGAAGGCAGAGCGGGAAGCCACATGCCCAGCAGCGCGGGTCCATCGATCGACACGATCACCGAGGGAGGACGGGTGACCCAGGTCGGCGAGGGTCAGGAGGCGGAGGAGAGCGCTCCGCACGTCATGGCCTTCGGTGCTCCCACGGCCGGTGAGATCCTCGCCGAGCGTTACGAGTTGGTCGAGCACATCAACAACGACAGCGCGGGTCGGCTGGTCTGGCGGGGCGTCGACGTCATCCTGCGCCGTCCCGTCGCGGTCGTGCTCCGCTACCCGGGTGGCGACTCCGCCACCGAGATGCTCCAGGGCGCCGTCGCGGCCAGCCGGGTCATCCACCCCAACCTGGTCGGGGTCTACGACGCGATCGACGAGGCCGAGCGGGCGTACGTGGTGCGCGAGTGGGTCGACGGGCAGTCCCTGCGCGAGATGGTCACCGACGGGCCGCTGGACCCGGCCCGCGCCACCACCATCGGCAACGCCGTCGCCAGCGCCCTCGCCGCCGTCCACGCCACCGACATGGTGCACGGCAACGTCCACCCCGGCACGGTCATGATCAGTGACGACGGCCGGGTGGTGCTGGCCGACGCGCGTACCGACGGCGACGACAGCCCGCAGAGCGACGTCCGCGCGATCGGCGGGATCCTCTACTTCGCCCTGACCGGGCACTGGCCGCACGCCGAGGCTCCGCTGCGCGGCGCCACCGCCGGCCACGGCCGGGCCGCCATTCCCGACGCCGTCCGCGACGCCGAGGGCAGGATCGCCGCTCCCCGGCAGGTCCGGGCGGGCGTGCCGGCATACCTCGACGACCTCACCATGGACCTGCTCGACGCCGAGATCGCGCCGCCCTCGTCGGACGTGCTCGCCGCCGAGCTGGCCCGGCTGGACGTGCCGGCCGACGAGCAGTTCCTCGACAACACCGGCCCGCTGCGCTTCTCGGCCGACACCGGCGACGAGCCCTCCCCGCTGGCGGTGGCCGGCGGTCGCAAGGTCGCCATCGGCATCGCCGGCCTGCTGGCGGTGGCCCTGGTCGGCCTGTTGATCGGCATCAGCACCCTGCGTGGCGGCGACGAGAGCCCGCGGACCAACCCGGTCGCCGCGCCCTCGTCCAACGCGCCGGCCGACGAGGCGACCCGGGCCGCCACCGAGGTCCGGGAGCTGAAGATCAGCGATGCGCGGATCATCGACCCCGACGGCGACCGGGAGGAACTCCGCAACGCCGAGCGGGTGTACGACGGCGACGAGGACAAGGGCTGGGAGACCCAGACCTACAAAGGACACGCCGACTTCGGCAACGTGAAGAGGGGCATGGGGGTCTGGATCGACCTGGGCGGTGAGCACACCGTCAAGTCGGTGCAGGTTCTCCTCTCCGCCCGCGGCGCCTCCGCCGAGCTGCTCACCGGCACCGTCAACCCCCCGTCATCCAAGGCCGGCGACGCGACGCTCTTCACGGATTACAGCAAGTCCCGCATCGGGCAGCCGTTCGAGGAGCACGACGGCACCAAGATGACCTTCAACGGCTTCGACGCCGACAAGAAATACCGCTACCTGCTGTTCTGGATCACCGAGCTGCCGCCGAGCGAGCGCGGCTTCAAGGTCGGCGTCCAGGAGATCACGGTCCAGGGGTCGTGAGCCGGCCGCCACGCCCCGGGCGCCCCATCCGCCGGACGTGGTGATGGGCGTAGGCGGGGAACGGACGACCGGTGGACCGGTGGGCGGAGCGAGCGGCCCACCGGTCGCGTCGTCGGCGCCGCCGGAGGGTGCGACGGACCTCGAACTCCTGCACGCCCACGTGGCCGGTGACCGGGACGCCTTCACCGAGCTCTTCCACCGGCACCGCGACCGGCTCTGGGCGGTGGCGCTGCGTACGCTCGGCGACCGCGAGGAGGCCGCCGACGCCCTCCAGGACGCGCTGCTGTCCGCGCACCGCGCGGCCGGCCGGTTCCGGGGCGACTCGGCCGTCACCACCTGGCTGCACCGGATCGTCGTGAACGCCTGCCTGGACCGGATCCGCCGCCGGCAGGCGCATCCCACGGTGCCGCTGCCGGACGGGGTCCGCGACGGCGACTCGCACTCCGCCACCGGGGGCGTGGAGCCGGCGGCACCCGTCCAGGACCACGACACGGCGCTGGTGGTCCGTCAGGCCCTCGCCGCGCTGCCGACCGAGCAGCGGGCGGCGCTGATCCTGGTGGACGTGCAGGGCTACCCGGTGGCCGAGGTGGCCAGGATCCTCGGCGTCGCCGAGGGCACGGTCAAGAGCCGGTGCGCGCGGGGGCGGGCGCGCCTGGCGACGCAGCTCGGGCACCTGCGGCCCGGACCGGCATCGCCGCGGCAGGAGGCGCCCCACCGGCGGAAGCCGCCGCAGGCGCAGGAGCCGTCGGGGCCCGCCCCGGCGGCGGGTCCGGACGTGCCGGCCGTCACCCGGGGGAACCCGGGGACGCCCGAGGGCGTCCGATCGGGGTCGGGACGGTCCCGGCGGGATGCCCACCAGGAGGACTCGTGACGGCCGGGGGGTTCGGAGAGGTCGACCACGACCTGCTCGCCGACTACGTCGGCGGGGCGCTGGACGGCACCCCGGAGGAGGCGCGCGTCGCCCGGCTGGTCGACGAGGACGAGACCTGGGCGGCGGCGTACGCGCTGCTGGCTCCCGCCGTGGCGGGCGTCCGGGCCGACCTGGCCGCGTGGGCCGAACCCGCGCCGCAGATGCCCGCCGACGTCACCGACCGGCTCGTCGCGGCCCTGGCCAACGCCTCCCTGCCCGACCCGGGCCCGCTCGACTCGGACCCACTCCACCCCGGGCCGGAACGCCCGGATCCACGTCACTCCGAGCCGGTCCACGCCGGGTCGGGTGGCGGGGACGCACTGCCGGCCGACGAACCGGGAGCGGGCAGGCCGGGCGGGATGGTGCCGGCGCAGCCGCTCGGCGGCTCCGGTCGACGTCCTGCCGGCGTACCCCGGTCGGAGCCCGGCCGGGGCGGGACCACCGGGCCGGGCCGACGGCGCCGCCGCTGGTCCCGGGTGGCCGGCCCGGTCGCGCTCGTGGTCTCGATCGCGGCGGTCGGGCTGGGCGTCAACCAGTTCACCAGGGAGCAGCGGGCGGACGGCGGCGCCGCGGACACGGCCTTGTCGCGGCCGGCGAACCCCGAGGCCGCCGGCCCCGCCGCCACGGCGTTCCGGGCCGGCGAGCCGACGGTGCGCAGCGGGACGGACTACACGCCGCAGTCCCTGGCCGACCTGTCGCCGACGAAGAGGTCGGGGCTGTTCACCCCCGGCTCGCAGCCCGGCGTCCAGGGGGAGGGCGGGCGGCTGCCCGGCGACGCGACCGGCCTCGGCCGGCTCACGGAGCCAGCCGCGCTGAGCGCCTGCATCCGCGAGATCGGCGCCGAGCACGGCAACGGGCCGCTGGTGGTCGAGGTTGTCGACTACGCCCGGTTCCAGGGTCGACCGGCGCTGGTCGTCCGGTTCACCGACGCCGGCGGCGCCCACTGGGCCTGGGTGAGCGGACCGGAATGCGGCGTGCCCGGATCCGGCTCGGACAGCCGCTACCGCACGCGGGTAGGGTGAATTCGCGGCCACCGGGCGTTTGACCGTCCACGTGACCTGACCCACCGGATGACCGGCTCGGGAATCCCCGGTTCGTACGATGACGTTCTGCACATCAGGCTGCCGGCACTCGCGAGAGGCGTCGGCATCGGATCGGCATCGGTGCGCGCGCCGATGGCGAACAACACAATCGGGAGACGGCAGTGGACGAGGTCCGCAACCTGATCATCATCGGCTCCGGGCCGGCCGGTTACACGGCGGCGGTCTATGCGGCGCGCGCCAACCTCAAGCCGCTCATCATCGAGGGCGTGCAGTCCGGTGGCGCGCTCATGACCACGACCGAGGTCGAGAACTTCCCCGGTTTCGCCGACGGCATCCTCGGCCCCGAACTGATGGACAACATGCGCAAGCAGGCCGAGCGGTTCGGCGCGGAGTTCCTCACCGACGACGTGACGCGGGTCGAGCTGAAGGACACCGGCAGCCTGGGCTCCGACGCGGTCAGCACCGTCTGGGTGGGTCAGACCGCCTACCGGGCCAGGGCCGTCATCCTCGCCACCGGTTCGGCGTGGCGTCCGCTGGGCGTCCCCGGCGAGCAGGAATACCTGGGCCACGGCGTCTCGTCCTGCGCGACCTGTGACGGCTTCTTCTTCCGCAACCAGCACATCGTGGTCGTCGGCGGCGGCGACTCGGCGATGGAGGAGGCCAGCTTCCTGACCCGGTTCGCCGAGTCGGTCACCATCATCCACCGCCGGGACTCCTTCCGCGCCAGCAAGATCATGGCTCAGCGGGCGCTGGGCAACGACAAGATCAAGGTCGAGTGGAACACCGTGGTCGAGGAGATCCTCGGCGAGGACGGCAAGGTCTCGGGCGTACGGGTGCGCAACACGCACACCGGCGAGTCCAAGGTCCTCGACGTCACCGGGGTCTTCGTAGCCATCGGCCACGACCCGCGCAGCGAACTCTTCCGGGATCAGGTGGAGCTGGACGACGAGGGTTACGTGAAGGTCCAGGCGCCGAGCACCCGGACCAGCGTGCCCGGTGTCTTCGCCGCCGGCGACCTGGTGGACCACACCTACCGGCAGGCCATCACCGCCGCCGGCACGGGCTGCGCCGCCGCGCTGGACGCCGAGCGCTTCATCGCCACGCTGCAGGGCTGAGCAACCGAAACACATTCCGGAGGAGGGTCATAGTGGGAGCAACGAAGTCGGTCACGGACGCGAGTTTCGCCGCCGATGTGCTGAAGTCCGACAAGCCGGTTCTGGTGGATTTCTGGGCCGAGTGGTGCGGGCCGTGCCGCAAGGTGTCGCCGCTGCTGGAGGAGATCGCGGGCGAGATGGGTGACCAGGTCACCATCGTCAAGCTCAACATCGACGAGAACCCGGAGACCGCCCGCACCTACCGGGTGATGTCGGTCCCGACCCTCACCGTGTTCAAGAACGGCGAGCCGGTGCAGTCGATCGCCGGCGCCAAGCCGAAGGGCGAGCTGGTCAGGCTCATCGAGTCGGCGCTCTGAGCAGCACGTTCGCACGTCGACCCCGTGCCCGGTCCGCCGGGTGCGGGGTCGACGTCTTTTTCCCGGCGCGCCGCACCTGGGGCCCCGGGAGCGCATAACCTCAACCCCAGGGCCGCCCGGCCAGCCAGCGTCCGTGCAGAGGGGGTCGTGCGTGCGTCCGATCCGACCCGGTGACCGTGGACCCGCGGTGGCGGAGATCCGTACGGTGCTGACCGGCCTCGAACTGCTCCCGCCGGCGGCACCGGACGCCGACGAGTTCGACGCCCACACCGAACGGGCCGTGCGGGCCTTCCAGCAGTCCCGAGGGCTCAGCGTGGACGGCCGGGTCGGTGCGGAGACGTGGCGGGCCCTGGACGCCGCCCGCTGGCGGCTCGGTGCCCGCACCCTCTACCACGCGGTCCCCGATCCGCTCACCGGCGAGGACGTCCGGTCGCTCCAGGAACGGCTGCTGGAGATGGGGTACGACGTGGGGCGCGCGGACGCCATCTACGGCGTACGGACCTCCCGGGCGGTCGCCCAGTTCCAGCGCGAGGTCGGGCTGACGCCCGACGGCTCGTGCGGGCCGCACACCATGAACGCGCTGCGCCGGCTCGGGCGCAAGGTCGTCGGCGGGCGGCCGCAGTGGCTGCGCGAGTCCGACGCCATCCGGCAGTCCGGCCCGGCACTGGTGGGACGGACCGTGGTCGTCGACCCCGGCCACGGGGGCACCGACCCGGGCGTGGTGGTGCCGGACGGGCGGCTGCGGTGGACTGAGGCGGACCTGGTGCACGACCTGGCCAGCCGGCTGGAGGGCCGGCTCGCCGCCTCCGGCGTCCGGGTGCAGCTCACCCGTGGGCCGGCGCCGGAGTCCTGCCTGCCGGACATCGACCGGGCGGGGCTGGCCAACTCGCTCGGGGCCGACGTGTTCATCTCGCTGCACCTCGACGGGCACGCGAACCCGGCGGCCGAGGGCGTCGCGACCTACCACTACGGCACCGACAACGGGGTCACCTCGGCCACCGGTGAGCGGCTCGCCGGGCTCGTGCAGCGGGAGATCGTCGCGCGCACCGGGCTACGCGACTGCCGTACGCACGCCAAGGCGTGGGACCTGCTGCGGCTGACCCGGATGCCGGCCGTACGCGTCGAGGTGGGCTACCTCACCTCACCCGACGACCGGGCCCGGCTGGTCGACCCCAGGTTCCGGGACCGGGTGGCCGAGGCCATCGTGGCCGCGGTGCAGCGGATGTACTTCCCGATCGAGCGGGACGTGCCGACCGGCTCGATCGACGTGAGCGAACTGCGGGCCGTGGTGGCCGCCGGCACGGTCGTGGACTGAACAACGGCCGGGACGGCGTCCCCCGTGATCAGCCGGTGGTGGACCGGGTGGCCGGGGCCGGGCGGACGGGGCGGAGCAGCGTCTCGGGGCTCATCGAGCCGAGCAGCTTCTCCAGCGCGTACTCGACGTCGGACTTCCAGCTCAACGCCGTGCGCAGCTCCAGCCGGAGCCGGGGGAAGCGCGGGTGCGGGCGGACCGTCTTGAAGCCCACGGAGAGGAAGAAGTCGGCCGGCGCGACGCAGGTACCGGCGGGGTCGGCCGCGTCACCGAACTTGGCGTCGCCGAACGCCTCGATCGCCTTGATCCCGCGCTTGGTGAGATCCCGGGCGACCCCCTGGACGAGCATCCGGCCCAGCCCCCCACCGGCGAAGGCGGGCACCACGTTGGCCGTCATCAGCAGCGCCGCGTCGGCCGACACCGGGGAGGTGGGGAACGCCATCGAGCGGGGCACGTAGGCCGGCGGGGCGTACAGGACGAAGCCGGCGGGCATGCCGTCGACGTAGACGAGCTTGCCGCAGGAGCCCCACTCCAGCAGCGTCTGGGAGACCCAGGCCTCCTTCTCCAGCCCCGGGTCGCCCGCGGCGCAGGCGCGGTCCGCCGAGACCGGATCAAGCTCCCAGTAGACGCACTGCCGGCACGGGCGGGGCAGATCCTCCAGGGTGTCGAGGGTCAAGCTGACCAGACGTCGCGACATTGGCGCATCCCCACATTAGGCTCGGGAGTGAGACCGGCACGGAACGACAACGCCGCCTTCCTGCCCCCGACGAGCGATCGTACGCGGATTGCGGACGCCACGGGAGAGGACGCGCGAAGGTCCACCTCCGGGGGGCCCACGGACGGTCCGCGATGTGGACGCCGGTCACGTCCTGGCGGCCTTCCGGGTAGGGGCGACTAGGATCGACACCCGGCGTCCCGCGTCGCCATGGTCGCCGGTGTCCCGGGTACGCCGGGGCGGGAGCCACCCGAGCAGCCATCGAGGTGATGTCATGACCGGCACGACGCTCGACGACTACACCGACCGGTACGCCCGCCGTGTGCGGGGCATGACCGCCTCGGAGATCCGCGCGCTCTTCGCGGTGGCCAGCCGGCCGGAGGTGGTTTCGCTCGCCGGCGGCGCCCCCTACATTGCCGCGCTGCCGCTCGACGCGGTCGGTGAGATGCTCGGCCGGCTCGGCGCCGAGCACGGCGCCACCACCCTCCAGTACGGCATCGGCCAGGGCACCCTGGAGCTGCGCGAGCGGATCTGCGAGGTGATGACGCTCTCCGGCATCGACGCCGCCTGCGGGGCCTCCCCGGAGGACGTGGTGGTCACCGTCGGCGGGCAGCAGGCGCTCGACCTGGTGGCCCGGCTCTTCCTCGACCCGGGTGACGTGGTGCTCGCCGAGGGCCCGACCTACGTCGGCGCGCTCGGGGTGTTCCAGGCCGCCCAGGCGCAGGTGGTGCACGTGCCGATGGACGACGACGGGCTGATCCCGGAGGCGCTGGAGACGGCCATCGCCGAGCAGGCGCGGGCCGGCCGGCGGGTGAAGTTCCTCTACACCATCCCTACCTACCAGAACCCGACCGGCGTGACGCTCACCGACCAGCGGCGGGAGCGGGTGCTCGACATCTGCGAGCGCGCCGGCCTGCTGGTGGTCGAGGACGACCCGTACGGCCAGCTGGGCTTCGAGGGGGAGGCGCCGGCTCCGCTGCGCGCGCGTCGGCGCGACGGGGTCTTCTACCTCAGCACCTTCTCCAAGACCTTCGCCCCGGGGCTGCGGGTGGGGTGGATCCTCGCGCCGCACGCAGTCCGCGACAAGCTGGTCATCGCCAGCGAGGCGCAGATCCTCTGCCCGAGCGGCTACGCGCAGGCCGCCGTCTCCACCTACCTCGGCACGATGCCCTGGCGCGAGCAGCTCAAGGTCTACCGCGAGGTCTACCGGGAGCGGCGCGACGCGATGCTCGCCGCGCTGGAGGATCTGATGCCGTCGGGCACCACCTGGACGACGCCGGGCGGTGGCCTCTTCGTCTGGGCGACCCTGCCCGACGGCCTCGATTCGAAGGCGATGATGCCGCGGGCCATCGCCGCGCGGGTGGCGTACGTGCCGGGCACCGGCTTCTACGCCGACGGCACGGGCAGCGGCAACATGCGGCTGAACTTCTCCTTCCCGCCGCCGGAGCGCATCCGCGAGGGCGTGCGCCGGCTGGCCGGCGTGATGGAGCAGGACATCGCCATGCGGCGGGTGTTCGGCACCGTCGGCCGCCCCGGTGCACGGCGCGGCCGGGCCGGTTCGGACGCGCCGGGTCCCGACTTGGCATGATTCCGGCATGGCTCCCACCGCTGCCGACCGTTCCGTCGTGACCGACTCCGCCGTCACCGCCGACCTGCGGGTGCTGGTGCTCGCCGGCGGTCTCTCCTACGAACGTGACGTCTCGCTCCGGTCCGGCCGCCGGGTGCTCGACGCGCTGCGCGCCGTCGGCATGGACGCCGAGCTGCGCGACGCCGACGTGACCCTGCTGCCGGCCCTGACCGCCGACCCGCCGGACGCCGTCGTCATCGCCCTGCACGGCGCGACCGGGGAGGACGGCTCGCTGCGCGGTGTGCTCGACCTCTGCGGCGTCCCGTACGTGGGGTGCGACGCCCGCGCGTCCCGGCTCGCGTGGGACAAGCCGTCGGCCAAGGCGGTGCTCCGCGAGGCCGGCATCCCCACTCCGGACTGGGTCGCCCTCCCGCACGACCGCTTCTCGGAGCTGGGCGCGGTGGCGGTGCTGGACCGGATCGTCGACCGGCTGGGACTGCCGCTGATGGTGAAGCCCGCCCAGGGCGGTTCGGGGCTGGGCGCCGCCGTGGTCCGGGACGCCGCGTCCCTCCCGGCCGCCATGGTCGGCTGCTTCGCGTACGACCAGACGGCGCTGGTCGAGCGGTACGTGCCGGGCATGGACGTGGCGGTGTCCGTGGTCGACCTAGGCGAGGGGCCGCGCGCCCTGCCGGCGGTGGAGATCGTGCCCCGCAACGGCGTGTACGACTACGCCGCCCGCTACACCGCCGGCCGGACGACCTGGCACACGCCGGCGCGGTTGGAGCCGGAGGTGGCCGGCGCGGTCGCCGACGTCGCGCTCGCCGCCCACACCGCGCTCGGCCTGCGTGATCTCAGCCGCGTCGACCTGATCGTGGACTCGGCGGGGCAGCCGCACGTGCTGGAGGTCAACGTCTCGCCGGGAATGACCGAGACCTCGCTGCTGCCGCTCGCCGTGCAGGCCGCCGGTCTGGACTTCGGCAAGATGATCGGCACGCTGGTGGCACGCGCGGCGACGCGCCAGGATTGACCGACCGTTCCTCCGCCGCGGGCGGCCACCCGGATGCCGGGCCGGCCGCCCGCAGCGTGTCAGTCGTCGGACTGCCGGCCGTCCGGGGGGACGGCCTCGTCCGCCCGGCCCTCGTCGGTCCGGCCCTCGGACGGCGGCACGGGCGTCTCCTCGGCGGACTCGATCACCGACACCGCCTCGCCCTCCGGCGCGTCGTCGACGACCGTGGGCTGCCCGGCGAAGCTGGACGGCGCCTGCCACTGGATGCGCGACGGCTCGGCCAGGGGCCGACCCCCGAACTCCGCTAGCCAGGCGGCGACCAGGGCGAGATTCTCTCGCCACTGCGCCTCGGAGATCGGCGGCAGGATCGAATCCCACAGGGAGAGGAAGGTGCCGCGGAGCTGGAGCTGGCCGTAGGGCCGGGCGAGGAACCACATGTGCAGGTGCGCCGAGCCGTCACCCCAGCGGTTGACATGCACCCGGGCGACCCCGTCCAGCGATCGGATCGCCCGCTCCAGGCGTACGGTCATCACCCCCAGTTCGGCGGCGAGCAGGTTCGGCAGGTCACCGAGGTCCAGATGCGAACGGGATTCCAGGATCAGCACCATCGGCAGTCCGGTGGGGCGGTCCATGGCGCGTACCCGCCAGCGCTCGCCCACCCAGATGTAGGCGTCGTCGGGGGCGTTGCAGGCGGTGCATTCCCGGTGCCCCTCGCCCTTGCGGGGCGGTTCGACCGGGACCGGGTCATCGAGTCGCTTGACGCGAAGGTCGCCCTCGAAGGGAAAGGACGGCCACTGGGTGAAGTCCGGGACTGAGGGAGGGGTGTCGCGCACGACGCTGACACTAACCGCTTCCGGCACCGCTGTCCCTACCCGAGAGATCGGCCGGACGCTCCGTCCGAGACCACTTCCGGGCGACTGCCGATTCGGTTGTCCACAGATATCCACAGGGTGCTGAGAGGCCGAACACACGCCGTCATCCACAGGCCAGCACCGGCTTTCACGCGGCGTTTCACGTGAAACGGGGTGTGCCTGTGGATAACTGGTGTGGATAACTTTTCCGCCCCGTCGCCTGGTGGCCGAGGTCGCGGGGAGGTCGGTTTCACGTGAAACCACCAAGAGGTGACCTGCCGGCCGGCCCGCACCGCACCACCGGCGCGTTGGCACGGCCGCTCGGCTAGTCGCTGACGCCCACCCTCGATGCTCGGCCTCCCTCGATGCTCGGCCTCCCGCGATGCTCGGCCTCCCTCGATGCCACCGGAGCGCCACCCGCGCACCCCGCCCTACGGCCGCCGACCCCGGCATGACCGAGGACGGGCAACACCGGGGGCGGCATCGCTCGCCCACGCGATCGCCGCGCCAGGCGGCGACGGTCGACAGCTCCTCGAAGCATCCTCGCGCCCAGCGCAGCGCGCCGACCGAACCTCATGGCGGCGACCGGCTCCTCTTCGGCGGCCCGTGGTTCGCGACGGCTGGCGATCGGGCTCCCTACAGCCCGGCGGCCAAAATCCCGGAGTGTTCGCCAGGCAGGGCCGCAGGCACGGCAGATCGCGGATCGACTCATGTGTGAGAGCCACCAGTTGGGCGCTCCGCGACGGCCACGGCCCACGAGGGATGCTGCGTCGGCTCGCAGCCCTCCCGGCGGCGCGAGGGAGGCCCCGCAGGCCGGAAAGCGCCTCGCAGGCGTAACCGCGGCCCTCGCCGAGCCCGGCGAACAGCGGCGCAGACATCAAGAGGCATTGCGCGGCAGGGGCGTTGCGGGGCCCGGCCCGCACCTGCATGCCCCGGCCGCCCTGACGGGGGCCTGGCCGCGAGCGCACCGATCGGCAGCACCGGCCCCGCACGACTGCACCTGGCACTGTCAGCGGCCACAGCCAGGGACGAGGGACGACGGGCACCCGGGCAGTCGATAACGCGACGCCCCGCGCCGGGGAAGCACCGTCGCCGGGCTGGCCCCCGGCGCACTGGACAGGCTGCCACGACAGCGGGCGTGAATGGGGGGTAAGCGAGCCGGCTGGGAACGCCAGATGGCGCCCAGCGCTCGCGCCACCACGGGCCCTCGGGCGGCAGATGAGCACGAGCTACCGGAGGAGACTCGAGGACGCAGACGCGCCGCGCGGATGGCGGCACCGCGCGGATGGCGGCCTCATCGCTCGGGTGAGGGCCGATGAGGTGGGGTGGAAGCCCGCTGGCGCGCCGTTTCACGTGAAACGGCCCGGTGCCGCCGGCCGGCTGGTCGGTCTCCCGCCCTGACTCGCGGCTCTTACCGGCCCCAGTTTCACGTGAAACGGAGGCGGGCCGGCGGTCATCCACGCATGCCAGGGGAGGCCGCCCGCTCCCGCCATCCGACGCTGGTCGTGGTCGACCTGCTCGTCGGGAAGGGTTGGCCGAGGCGGTAGCGGAGGTGGTCACCGGACGTTGGTCGAACTGCGGGGACGCGTACGCACCGCCGCTTGGCACGCCCCCGGCTCTCGTTTCACGTGGAACGCTGCACCCTCGTTGGGAGCGGGGACGCGCGAGCCGCAGCGCCAAGCGCGGACGGAAGCGCCCTGTACGGCCGCTGAGCGGCAGAACGAGCGGGGGGCGTCGGGCGGTCAGGGTGGCCTGGCCCCAGTCCCGTAGCGATCAAATCAGGCGCGTCCAGAACGGTCCCCGGACGGCGGCCGGACCAAGGGGACCGGCGGCGACCGCAAGCTGTGCGGGGCAGCCCTTCGCGGTCGACGTACCGCCGCGGGACGACCCGATCGCCGGACACGGAACGGCCGTGCGGCCCGGAAGGGCTCACGCGGCCGGCGGTCCGAGGGTCAGGCCTCCGGCTCCTCCTCCTGGCCGACACCGATGATGCCGACGATCCGCTCCAGGTCGTCGACCGTCGCGAACTCGATGGTGATCTTGCCCTTGCTCCGACCGATGTCGACCTTGACTCGGGTGTCGAACCGGTCGGACAGCCGGTCGGCCAGATCCGTCAGGGCCGGCGCGTGCGGCTTCGGCCGGCGGCGGGCCGTCTCCTTCTTGGTCGGGCCGTCGCTCAGCGCCAGCGCGACGATCTCCTCGGTCGCGCGGACCGAGAGCCCTTCGGCGACGATCCGGAGCGCTAGCTGCTCCTGCGCCTCGGGCTCGTCCAGGCTCAGCAGGGCTCGGGCGTGTCCGGCGGACAGCACGCCGGCGGCCACCCGCTTCTGCACCGGCGCCGGGAGGTTGAGCAGCCGGATGGTGTTGGAGATCTGGGGCCGGCTCCGCCCGATCCGCCGGGCGAGTTCCTCGTGGGTGGCGCCGAACTCGTCCAGCAACTGCTGGTACGCGGCGGCCTCCTCCAGCGGGTTCAGGTTGGCCCGGTGGATGTTCTCCAGCAGGGCGTCCCGGAGCATGGCGTCGTCCCGGGTGTCCCGGACGATGGCGGGGATGCTCTCCCGCCCGACCGCCTGCGCGGCCCGCCAGCGCCGCTCACCCATGACGAGTTCGTACTTCTCCTCGTCGAGCTGCCGCACGACGATCGGCTGGAGGAAGCCGACCTCCTGGATGGAGGTCTTCAGCTCCTCCAGAGCCTCCTCGTCGAAGACCTGCCGGGGCTGCTTCGGGTTCGGCACGATCGCGTCGACCGGGATCTCGGCGAACCGGGCACCCGGCACCGGGCTGAGCGCGGGCTCGGGCGGGGCCGCCGCGACGGGCGGGCCGGCCGCCGGCGGCGTCGGCTCGACGGGCGTGTCGGCGGCGGCGGTGGGTGCCGGCTCAGCCGTGGCGGTGGCGGCGGTCGGCGCCGGTCCGGTCGGGATGAGCGCCCCCAGGCCCCGACCCAGACCGCCCCGAGGACGGTTCTTCATGCCACGCCTCCCAGCGACTGTTCCGCACTACGCATTCCGCACCGGCTCCTTGACGCCGCGCTCGGCAATCTCCTGGGCGGCCTCGAAGTAGCTCGTGGCCCCCCGCGACCCCGGATCGTAGGTCATCACGGACTGGCCGTAGCTCGGCGCCTCCGAGACGCGGACGTTACGCGGAATGACCGCCTGCAGCACCTTGTCGCCGAAGTGGTTCCGCACGTCCTGCTCGACCGCGTCGGCCAGCCGCGTACGGCGGTCGTACATGGTGAGCAGGATGGTGGAGACCTCGAGCTTCGGATTGAGGTGCTGCCGGACCAGGTTGATGTTGTTGATCAGCTGGTTCAGCCCCTCCAGCGCGTAGTACTCGCACTGGATCGGGATGAGCACCTCCTGCGCGGCGACGAGCGCGTTGACCGTGAGCAGGCCGAGCGACGGCGGGCAGTCGATGAAGACGTAGTCGAAGTGGCCGGGGTAGGCGGCGATGGCCCGAGCCAGCCGGGACTCGCGGGCGACCACCGACACCAACTCGATCTCCGCGCCGGCCAGGTCGATCGTGGCCGGTACGCACCAGAGGTTGGGGATGCCCTCGACGCCCTGGGCGACCTCCTCCAGCGGAACGCTGTTGATGAGGCAGTCGTACACGTCCGGCACCCCGGTGTGGTGCGGGACGTTCAGCCCGGTGGAGGCGTTTCCCTGGGGGTCGAGGTCGACCACCAGCACCCGGTTGCCGTGCAGGGCGAGCGCCACCGCCAGGTTCACCGTGGTCGTGGTCTTCCCCACGCCGCCCTTCTGGTTCGCGACGCACATGACCCGGGTCCGCTCCGGCCGAGGCATCGTCACCTCGCCACTCGGATTCAGGATCTGCACGGCGCGCATCGCCTCCATAGCCAACGGTGGATCATCCTCTTCGCGCGTCGGGGTTTCACGTGAAACGTACGCGGCCTCGGCCGTGGTGGGCCCGTAGGCACCGGCCGGGGACGCGGGCGTGTCGGTGACGGGTACGGGTTGTTCGGGGGCGGCGTCCGGGACCGCGTCCGGGGTCGGCTGCTGCGGCACCGCGGCCTCGAACCGCGCCGGAGCCGAGGGGTTGCGGCGGATGGGGATCACCCGGCCGGCGGTCGAGTTACCGGGGCGCGGCGGCCCGTCCGGGGCCGGCCGCGCCGTCGGCAGCTCCGGCCCCACCGGGCCGGCGTCCCGTTGGACGACGGGATCACAGTCCGGCGGTCGGGTCGACGGGCCAGGGGACGGCCCGTCGGGCGACCAGCTCGGGTAGGGGGTTTCACGTGAAACGGGATCGCCCGCTGATCCGGTCACGCGTGGATCGTCGTACCTGCCGTCGTCATGCACCTGTCATCCCTGCCCGCTTCGGATGGTCGGTCCGCACCCCGTCAACTGGCCGCACGCGTTCTCGCACCGCGGAGCGTACGGCCCGGCGGGAGCGGTCGGGATCCGGTGAACGTCCGCCCGCTCCACACTATCGACGCGCGGTCAGCCTACGGCTCACGGGCGCGGCCGGTCCACGTCGGGTTCTCATCCCTTCCGTCCACCCGCACGGTTCAACGAGCCAACCGCCGGCCGGGACGCCGCCTCGACCCACCCGACGCCGCTCCGAAGTGGAGTCAACGCCGGCGGGACCGCCCGCCACGGGACCTCTTCGGTGCCTTGGGCCGGACCGGTCCGACCACCCGCTCCCGCACGATCTCCACCACGGTCGTCGGCGGGTCGATGACCCCCTCGCCGCAGCGGTGCATCTCGGGTTCGCCACCGCCGAGCCGCGCCACCGTCTCCGCGTGCTCGGCGATCTCGTCGGCGGCGGACGAGCCCTTGAGGGCGATGAGTCGACCGCCCGGGACGGCCAGCGGCAGGCACCACGTCGACAGCCGGTCCAGCGGAGCGACGGCCCGCGCGGTGACCACGTCCCCGCTCAGCGGACCGATCCCGGTCGACCCGGTGGCCGCCTCCTCGGCCCGCCCCCGGAACACCCGGACCGTCTTCGCCAGCCCGAGCTGCTGCACCGCCTCGATGAGGAAGGAGGTGCGCCGGGCGAGCGGCTCGATCAGGGTCACCGTCAGGTCCGGTCGGGCGATCGCCAGCACCACGCCGGGCAGCCCCGCGCCGGACCCGACGTCCAGCACCGTCGCGCCCTCCGGGATCCGCTCGGCCACCGCCGCGCAGTTGAGCAGGTGCCGCTCCCAGATCCGGGGCGCCTCGCGGGGGCCGATCAGGCCGCGGACCACGCCGTCGGTGACCAGCAGCTCGGCGTACGCGGCGGCCAGGTCGATCCGCTCGCCGAAGAGGGTGCGCGCCGCGCCTGCCAGCTCCGGCGGCAGCACCGCGTCGGCCGGCGAGGGGGCGCGGCCCTCGGCCGTCCCCGGGACGGCATCGGCGGGTACGGGCGAGCCGGGCCGGACAGGCGACGGCCCGGGCGGCGTGCCACCCGGGCCGGCCGCGGTGTCGTCGTGGGTCACCCGGTCAGTCCGCCGGCCGGACGATGATGCGCCGGTTCGGCTCGACGCCCTCGGACTCGCTCTCCACGCCGCTCATCGCGTTCACGACGTCGTGCACGCACTTGCGCTCGAACGCGGACATCGGCTCCAGGCGCACGGGCTCGCCGTACTCCTTGACCTTCTCGACGGCGTTCTTGGCGACGGCCGCCAGCTCCTTGCGGCGGTTCGCCCGGTAGCCGCCGACGTCGAGCAGCAGCCGGCTCGGCGTGCCGGTCTGCCGGAAGACGGCGAGCCGGGCGAGCTCCTGGAGCGCCTCCAGGGTGGCGCCACGCTGGCCGACCAGATTCTGCAGCCGGCCACCGACCACCTCGACGACCGGCCGGCCGCCGGAGACCAGCTCGTCGATGTCACCGTCGTAGTCGAGGATGTCGAGCAGGCCCTCGACGTAGTCGGCCGCGATCTCGCTCTGCCGGAACAGGTCGCTCTCGCCGACGGGCTTCTTCTCCTTGGTGCCCGGCTCCTCGTCGGTTTCCTCGGTCTCGCCGTTCACCGCGGTCGGCTCGATCCCCTCGGCGTCCAGGGACTGCTCAGCGCGGGGGGTGCTGGTGTCGGTCACGGTCTCATCTCCGTACTCGCTCGGCCGGACCGTCGGGTCCGCTGGTTTCCCGGGGCCGGCGGGAGGTCGCCGGTGCCCACGGGCACGTCTGTCGTACGGGCAGTCTCGCCCGTGACCGCGCCGCGCGCGGCCGGTTCCGCCCGGCGCCGGCCGTACGGCGGCTGCGCGGTGCGGAACGGGCCGCCGCCGGTTCCCCGACGGCGGCCCGGAGGTCCTCAGCCCTGCCGCTTGGCGGGGCGGCCCTTCTTGGGGTTGGCCGGCTTGGCGCCCGGCTTGGGGCCGGCGACCTTCGGCGCGGCCGGCTTGGCCGGGGCCTGGGGGGCCGCCTTGGCGCGGCCCAGCAGGCCACCGGTCTTGACCGGCTGCACCGGGTTGCGGGGCGAGGCGCCCGGCTTGCTGGTGGCGGTCACCGGCGGCGGGAACTTGCGCAGCACCCACTGCTGCTGGCCGAGGGTGAAGAGGTTGTTGGTGACCCAGTAGATGATCACACCGATCGGGAAGATCGCGCCGGAGATGAGCAGCGACAGCGGGATGCCGTAGAGCATCAGCTTCTGGATCATCCGCTGCTGCGGGTCCTCGGCCCAGCCGGTCTTGAGGATCATCTGGCGGCTGGTGAGGTACGTCGTGCCCATCATGATCAGGACCAGGATGCCGGCGATGACCTTGACGGTGGTGCCGTTGGCGCCGAGGCGGGCGAGCTCGTCGGCGGTCGACCCGAACTTGCCGGCGATCGGGGCGGTGAAGAGCTTCGCGGCCGACGCGCTCTCGAACTGCCCGACCGTCCAGCCGTAGAGGGTCTTGCCGCCGTTGGCCGGGTCGAGCCGGCGGAGCACGTGGAAGAGACCGAGGAAGACCGGGATCTGGAGGAACATCGGAAGGCAGCCCATGAGCGGGTTGGCCTTTTCCTTCCGGTAGAGCTCCATCATCTCCTTCTGGAGCGTCTCCCGGTCACCCTTGTGCTTCTCCTGCAGCGCCTTCACCTGTGGCTGGAGCGCCTGCATCGCCCGCTGCGACTTGATCTGCTTGACGAAGACGGGGAAGAGGATCACCCGGACGGTGACCACCAGGAAGACGATGGCGAGGATCCAGGCCCAGTTGGTGCCGATCACCGCCGCGTCCGGCACCCCGATGGCGTCCCAGGCCCCATGCCAGGCCAGCAGGATCCACGAAATCGCGTAGTAGATCCAGTCGAGACTCAATTCTCAGGCTCCAGTCACATCGGCACGGCGGCGGCCGCCCGGCTCCGGCACCGGGTCGTGTCCACCTGGGTGGAAGGGGTGGCAGCGCAACAACCGCCGGACCGTCAGGCCAGCTCCCCGGATCGCGCCGTGCCGGCCCACCGCCTCCAGGGCGTAGGCGCTGCACGACGGGTAGAACCGACAGCGGGCCGGCAGCGCCGGACTTATCCACCGACGGTACGCGATGATGGGCCCGCTCAGCACCCGGGCACCGATCGTCGCGGGCCGCGGCGCGGCCGGTCCGGCGGTCACCGGGACCGCCTGCCCCGAGGCGCCCGCGCGGCGGCGATCGCCGCGTCCAGGTCGGCTCCGAGCCGCGGGTACGACGCCTCGGCCGCGGCCGGCAGCGCGCGCACGACCAGGGTGCTCCCGGACGGCAGCTCCGCCAGCCGCTCCCGGACCAGGTGTCGCAGGCGGCGGCGGACCCGGTTGCGGACCACGGCGTTCCCGACGGCCTTGGACACGACGAAGCCGGCGCGGGCCGGCGCGGAGGGTTGCTCCGCACCGCTGCTCCGCGCCGGCTCCGGCGAGGTTGCTGTCGCTACGTCGGGGGTCGACGGCAGGCTCAGGTGGACCACGAGCGCGCCGCGGCCGGCGCGGCGGCCACCCCGGACCGCTGCGGCGAAGTCAGTGCTGCGCCGCAGTCGCTGTGCGGCCGCCAGCACGACTGCCCACGTCCCCCGGACCGGACCCGGTCGGCCTCAGGCCGACAGGCGGGCGCGGCCCTTGGAGCGACGGGTCGAGATGATGGCGCGGCCGGCACGGGTGCGCATGCGCAGCCGGAAGCCGTGGGTCTTCGCGCGCCGGCGGGTGTTCGGCTGGTAGGTGCGCTTGCTCACGTCAGGCTCTCCGTTTTCGTACGCCCCGGGCGAGGGGTCGCCGGGGTCGTGTGGTGGTCCAGGCCACCTCGGCGGTGGCCCCCGATCGGTGCTGCCCGGCGATGCGGGACCTCGGCGATGCGGGGAAGCGACCGCGGACAGCAAGCACCCATCACCCTAGCAGAGGGCGAGAGAGCAGCCGTTCCAGCCTACGCAGGGGGGCAACCACCGTCAAACACCCCCAGCAGGGCGGACACCGGCACCGGGCCGCCGGCCGAAGCGGCGGTTTTCGCTGATGCCGCCAAGGGTCGCCGCGCGTCGGCGGTTGATGGCGCGGCGACAACGCTGTTACCGTGCCCGATTGCGGTCAGCGTCGAAAGGTCCGGTCGTCGCTGGGCGGGCAAGACCGGACAGGGTAGTGAATCGTTCGGCACGGTGAACCCGCTTCAGCGCCCGTTCAGGCAGGGGGCAGGTCCGACCCGCGTCCGGCGGGCGGCCACAATCGGTACGTACACAGGCTGTGGATAACTTGTGGACGGGGACCGGTGGGTCGTCCGGGTGGGTGTCGTTCCACCCGTGAACGCCGCGGGCCCGGGACGGCCGACCGGAGAAGACGGCGGCGTCCGGAGCAGAGGCGAGGGGGGTGGCACGACGGTGACCGGCACGACCGACCTTGCCGCGGTGTGGACGGCGACGACCGACGAACTCGCCGACGAGATCATCTCCGCGCAGCAGCGGGCGTACCTGCGGCTGACCCGGCTGCGGGCCATCGTCGAGGACACCGCGCTGCTCTCCGTCCCGGACGCCTTCACCCGGGACGTGATCGAGTCCCGGCTGCGCCCCGCGATCACCGAGGCGCTCACCCGCCGGCTGGGCCGGCCGATCCAGGTGGCGGTGACCGTACGCGTGGCCGACGACGCCTCCGGGCGCCCCGCGGGCACCGTCTACCGCAGCGCCCCGGAGCCCGGACCGGCCGACCACGACGGCGGGCCGCGCGACTTCGGCGACGGGCCGATGGCGCTCGACGGCGCCGCGGGGAGTTTCCTGGACGGCGCGGCCCTCGACGCGGGGCAGCAGCCGCCGCTCATCCCCGAGCAGGCGCACCCGGAGCGGCGGCCCGACGGGCCGATCCCGGCCGACGTGGGGCTCCGCCCCGGCCCGGGTGACCGGGACGGCCAGGAGGCCCTGTTCAGCACGGCCTTCGCCGAGCCGCCGCGGCCCGACCGGCCGGCGCCTTCCCGGCGCGCGCCGGAGCGACGCGGCTTCGACGAGCAGGCCGCCCGGCTGGACCCGCCCACCGCCGACACTCGCGGCTTCGAGGCGCGTTACCGCGAGGACGCCGTCTCGCCCCGGGACCAGCACGTGATCCGGGCGCTGCCCCGGGACACCGGCACCGACAGCGGGCCCGGCCGGGGTGGCATGGATCACCGTCCGGGCGGCCGGGACGACCGGCGGCTGCCCGGCGGCGCCGAGAGTGGCGGCAACCGGCTCAACCCGAAGTACATGTTCGAGACGTTCGTCATCGGCTCGTCCAACCGGTTCGCCCACGCGGCGAGCGTGGCGGTGGCCGAGTCGCCGGCGAAGGCGTACAACCCGCTGTTCATCTACGGCAGCTCGGGGCTGGGCAAGACGCACCTGCTGCACGCCATCGGGCACTACGCCACGACGCTGGGCAACGCCCGCTCGGTCCGGTACGTCTCGACCGAGGAATTCACCAACGACTTCATCAACTCGCTCCGGGACGACAAGACCAGCGCGTTCCAGCGGCGCTACCGCGACGTCGACATCCTGCTGATCGACGACATCCAGTTCCTGGAGACCCGCGAGCGCACCCAGGAGGAGTTCTTCCACACCTTCAACACCCTGCACAACGCCAACAAGCAGATCGTGATCACCTCCGACCGGTCGCCGAAGCAGCTCGCCACCCTGGAGGACCGGCTGCGTACCCGGTTCGAGTGGGGGCTGCTCGCCGACATCCAGCCGCCGGACCTGGAGACCCGGATCGCGATCCTGCAGAAGAAGGCGGCGCAGGAGCGTCTCTACGCCCCGCCGGACGTGCTGGAGTTCATCGCCTCGCGGGTGTCGAACTCGATCCGGGAGTTGGAGGGCGCGCTGATCCGGGTGACGGCGTTCGCCAGCCTGACCCGGTCCACGGTCGAGCTGTCGCTCGCCGAGGAGGTGCTGCGGGACTTCATCCCCGACGGCGCCGGCCCGGAGATCACCGCCGACCAGATCATGGTCTCGACCGCGGACTACTTCGGGGTGAGCCTGGAGGACCTGCGGGGGCACTCCCGCTCCCGGGTGCTGGTGAACGCCCGCCAAGTGGCCATGTACCTGTGCCGGGAGCTGACCGACCTGTCGCTGCCCCGGATCGGGCAGGCCTTCGGCGGGCGGGACCACACGACGGTCATGCACGCCGACCGCAAGATCCGTCAGCAGATGGCCGAGCGCCGCTCGCTCTACAACCAGATCGCCGAGCTGACGAACCGGATCAAGCAGAACACCTGAGGCGTACGCCCGCCGTCGCGTGGCGGACGAGGGACGCCCGGCCGGACCAACGGCCGGGCGTTTTTCGTTCTCCACAGCCACGCGGGCTTGACCCTCGACATGGTGGAGACCACAGCATCGGGGGCGTGTCCGTCCACCGCCCCGATCGTTGTCCACATCTCGTTGTCCACCGCCTGTGGACAACTACCGTCCGTCCACCGCACGGTTACCCACAGGTTGTGGACAAACCCTGGGGACGAGGCTGTGGACGCCTGGGGACAACCCGTCCGTTGTCCACCGGCGACGGTCGGCCTGTGGGCGAGCTGTTGAAGGTTCTGGGGATGAAGCCCGTCGGCCCGGTTCCGGCTGTCCACAGGACTGGGGAGAAAGTCGGTGGATTACCGGTGGACAACCGGTGGACAACGGTGGACAACCTGGGGGCGGACGCCGCCTGTGGATCGCGACACGGGTTGTACCCCCGGTTCTCCACAGCCAAACCACCGGTGGATAACGTGTCTGACCTGCGCGAACGCGGGTTCTCCACAGTTTGCACAGGTGCGATGAAGATGACGAGTTATCTCTTCTAAGACAACAAAAACCAATCACCACCGTTGGACTTTCTGTGGATCGGCCGGATCCGCCGTGGGCGGGCCCCGGCAGCACCTGGAAGTCCACGGGGTCGGGCGCACAGCCGATGCCCGCGCGCCCTAAGGTGCGATGGGTACCCGCACGGACAGGCGGGTCGGTAGGCAGCGGTCGGCATGAGAGAGTTGTCGCTGACGTCGACGCGGAGGCATTGATGAAGTTCCGAGTGGAGCGCGACGCGCTCGCCGAGGCCGTGGCCTGGACCGCGAAGAGCCTGCCAAGCCGGCCGTCCGTACCGGTGCTCGCCGGCGTGATGCTGCGCGTCACCGACGGGAACCTGCAGGTCTCCGGCTTCGACTACGAGGTCTCCAGCCAGGTGACCGTCGAGGTGCAGGGTGACGCCGACGGGGCCGCCCTGGTCTCCGGCCGGCTGCTCGCCGAGATCACCAAGGCGCTGCCCGCCAAGCCGGTGGACATCGCCGCCGTCGGCGCGCACCTCGAACTGGTCTGCGGCAGCGCCCGGTTCACCCTGCCCACCATGCCGGTCGAGGACTACCCGTCCCTGCCGGAGATGCCGGAGAGCGCCGGCACCGTCGACGCGGCCGCCTTCGCCGCCGCGGTGGCCCAGGTGGCCGTGGCCGCCGGCCGCGACGAGACGCTGCCGATGATGACCGGCGTACGCCTCGAGCTCTCCGGCGGCACGCTGGCCATGCTCGCCACCGACCGCTACCGGCTGGCCCTGCGCGAGATGGAGTGGAACCCGGACGACCCCGAGGTGAGCATCAACGCCCTCGTGCCGGCCCGGACCCTGAACGACACCGCCAAGGCCCTCGGCCCGCTCGGCGGTCAGGTGACCATGGCGCTGTCCCAGGGCGCGGCCGGCGAGGGGATGATCGGCTTCGCCGGCGGCACCCGGCGCACCACCAGCCGGTTGCTCGACGGCGCGAACTACCCGCCGGTGCGCTCGCTCTTCCCGGCCACCCACAACGCCGAGGCCCGGGTGCCCGTCAGCACCCTGATCGAGGTCGTCAAGCGGGTCGCCCTGGTGGCCGAGCGGACCACGCCGGTGCTGCTCAGCTTCAGCGCCGACGGCCTGGTGGTCGAGGCCGGCGGCACCGAGGAGGCGCGCGCCAGCGAGGCGATGGAGGCCACCTTCACCGGCGACCCGCTGACCATCGGCTTCAACCCGCAGTACCTGATCGACGGCCTCGCCAACATGGGGGCCCAGTTCGCCGTGCTGTCGTTCGTCGACGCCTTCAAGCCGGTGGTGATTTCGCCCGCCGGCGAGGATGGCGAGGTCATCCCCGGGTACCGCTACCTCATCATGCCGATCCGCGTCTCCCGCTGATCGCGCCCGAGAAGACCCCGACGCACGGAGGTAGGAACACATGCAGCTCGGCCTGGTAGGGCTCGGCCGGATGGGCGGCAACATGCGCGAGCGGTTGCGCGCCGCCGGGCACGAGGTGGTCGGCTTCGACCACAACGCGGAGCTGAGCGACGTCGCGAGCCTGGCGGAGCTGGCGGAGAAGCTGGAGTCGCCGCGCGCGGTGTGGGTCATGGTCCCCGCCGGCGTCACCGACACGACCATCGACGAGCTGGCCGGCGTCCTCGGCGAGGGCGACATCATCATCGACGGCGGCAACTCGCGGTTCAGCGACGACGCGCCCCGCGCCGAGCGGCTCAACGAGCAGGGCATCGGCTACCTCGACGTCGGCGTCTCCGGCGGCGTCTGGGGCCGGCAGAACGGCTACGCGCTGATGGTCGGTGGCGCCCAGGAGCACGTCGACCGGCTCATGCCGATCTTCGAGTCGCTGAAGCCGGCGGGCGAGTTCGGCTTCGTGCACGCCGGGCCGGTCGGCGCCGGGCACTACGCCAAGATGGTGCACAACGGCATCGAGTACGGCCTGATGCACGCCTACGCCGAGGGCTACGAGCTGCTGGCGAAGTCCGAGCTGGTCACCAACGTGCCGGGCGTCTTCAAGTCCTGGCGCGAGGGCACCGTCGTCCGCTCCTGGCTGCTCGACCTGCTCGACCGGGCCCTCGACGAGGATCCGGAGCTGGCCGAGCTGAGCGGCTACACCGAGGACACCGGCGAGGGCCGGTGGACGGTCGACGAGGCGGTCCGGCTCGCCGTGCCGCTGAACGTCATCACCGCCTCGCTCTTCGCCCGCTTCGCCTCCCGCCAGGACGACTCGCCGGCCATGAAGGCCGTCGCCGCGCTGCGCCAGCAGTTCGGCGGGCACGCCGTCCACAAGCGCTGACCGGTATCCACAGGCTGTGTACGTCCGCCGGCTCGAACTGGTCGACTTCCGCTCGTACGAGCGGGTCGGCGTGGACCTGGAGCCGGGGGCGAACGTCCTGATCGGCGCCAACGGCGTCGGCAAGACGAACCTGGTCGAGGCGCTGGGCTACGTGGCGACCCTGGATTCGCACCGGGTCGCCACGGACGCCCCCCTCGTCCGGATGGGCGCCGCCTCGGCGGTGATCCGCTGCGCCGTGGTCCACGAGGGGCGCGAGCTGCTGGTCGAGCTGGAGATCGTCCCGGGCAAGGCCAACCGGGCCCGGCTGGGCCGCTCCCCGGCCCGCCGGGCGCGGGACGTCCTCGGCGCGTTGCGGCTCGTGCTGTTCGCCCCGGAGGACCTGGAACTCGTCCGGGGCGATCCGGCGGAACGCCGCCGCTACCTCGACGACCTGCTGGTCAGCCGCCAGCCCCGCTACGCCGGGGTGCGCGCCGACTACGAGCGGGTGGTCAAGCAGCGCAACGCCCTGCTGCGTACCGCGTACCTGGCCCGCAAGACGGGCGGGACGCGGGGCGGGGACCTGTCGACGCTGGCCGTCTGGGACACCCACCTGGCCCGGCACGGCGCGGAGCTGCTCGCCGGCCGGCTGGAGCTGGTCGCCGCGCTGGCCCCGCACGTCAGCAAGGCGTACGACGCGGTGGCGGCGGGCCGGGGGGCCGCCGGGATCGCGTACCGGCCCTCGGTGGAGCTGGCGGAGCCGACCACCGACCGGGAGACGCTCGCGGCGGCGTTGACCGCCGCGCTCGCCGAGTCCCGCTCCGCCGAGGTCGAGCGGGGCACCACGCTGGTGGGCCCGCACCGCGACGAGCTGGCGCTGACCCTCGGCCCGCTGCCCGCCAAGGGGTACGCCAGCCACGGCGAGTCCTGGTCGTACGCGCTCGCGCTGCGGCTGGCCGGGTACGACCTGCTCCGCTCCGACGGCATCGAGCCGGTGCTGGTGCTCGACGACGTCTTCGCCGAGCTGGACGCCGGGCGGCGGGAGCGGCTGGCCGGGCTGGTCGGCGGGGCGAGCCAACTGCTGGTGACCTGCGCGGTCGACGACGACGTGCCGGCGTCCCTGCGCGGCACCCGGTACGCCGTCGGCGAGGGGGCGGTGCGACGTGTCGGATGAGCAGCTTCCGCCCGCCCGCCTGGGCCCCGGACGCGGCGGGCCGGCCGGCGGGGACTCCGCCAAGCCGACCGGCGACTCCGGCGGCACGGCGGGCGGCGGGGACGCGCCGGCCGGCGCCGGCGGGCCGGAGCTGGCCCGGGCGGTGCTGGACGCGGCCCGGGCGCGCCGGGAGGCGGCGGCGCGCACGCGTCGGCGTACCCCCGGCGCCGGCGCGGGTGGCGACGGCGACGGCGGCTCGCAGCGGCGGCTGCGCGGCTACTCCGGCCCGGGGCCGGACCCGCGCGACCCGCAGCCCCTCGGCGCGGTGCTCAATCGGCTGGTGAAGGCGCGCGGCTGGCAGCAGCCGGCGGCCGAGGCGATGGTGTTCGGCGCCTGGGAGCGGGTGGTGGGCCCGGAGGTGGCCCAGCACAGCCGGCCGGTGAAGCTGGAGGACGGCGAGTTGACCGTGGAGGCCCGCTCGACCGCCTGGGCCACCCAGCTGCGGCTGCTGGCCGGCTCGCTGCTGAAGCAGATCGCCAGCGAGGTCGGCCACAACGTGGTGCGCAAGCTGCACATCCACGGCCCCGCCGCGCCGTCCTGGTCGAAGGGCCCGCGCCGGGTGCGCGGCCGCGGCCCCCGGGACACCTACGGCTGACGGTCAGCGACCGCCGCGCCGCGCCTCACGCTCGGCCCGCTTGCGTTCCCGCTGCTCGCGGCTCCACTGCTTGCGCCTCTCCAGGTCCTGCTTCCACGCCTCCCGGGCCTGGCTCGAGCCGCCCTGCACCGCGCCCTGCACCTCGGGAGGGCCCGCCAGGTGGCGGAAGGCCCAGGCCATGAAGCGCCCGCCCTCGCCCGGGGCCCTCGGTGCCGGCTTCTCCTCGCTCATCGCCCGACCCTTTCGTTGGTATACAAACTATTAGTACCCCAACCGTTGGTACGATCGCAACGACGAGAGGAGGGAGCACCGTGCCCGACCAGTTCGACGACGATCCCCTGGCGCTGGAGCAGCAGGTGTGCTTCGCGCTCTCGGTCGCGGCGCGCGGGGTGGTCGCCGTCTACCGGCCGCTGTTGGAGCCCATGGGGCTGACCCATCCGCAGTACCTGGTGATGCTCGCGCTCTGGCAGCACGCGCCCCTGTCCGGGCGCGAGCTCAGCCGCCTGTTGCAGCTCGACCCCGGCACGCTGTCGCCCCTGCTCAAGCGCCTGGAGGCGAACGGCTACGTCCGCCGGGAGCGGGACCCCGCCGACGAGCGGAGCCTGGCGGTGACGCTGACGGCGGCCGGCGAGGCCCTCCGGGCGCGCGCCGAGGCGATCCCGCCCGCGATCGTCGAGCGGCTCGGCCTGCCGATCGAGGACCTGCGGCACCTGCACGCCGCGCTCACCCGCGTCATCGCCGCGGCCAACCGCGCCGAGGCCACGGCCCCGCCGGGTGCGGGCGCCCCGCGTCCGGCCGGCGCGGGCGGTCCGGGCGACGTCCCGGTGCCGGACGACCCGTGGGGTGCGGCGGCCCGGTCCGGCTGACGGGCGAGGTCCGGCCGGCGGGCCGCAGTCGGCAGAGCCGCCCGGTCAGGCGTCGGCGTAGACGGCGAAGCCGCGGTCGGCGCAGCGCCGGTAGAAGGCCGCCAGCACGCTCAGTTCGGCGCAGGTGAAGTTCCACTGCGGCGGCGCCCCGCTCTCGTCACGCAGCGCGTCCAGCCGGCTGTCGAGCCAGCGCAGCTGCTGCTCGGCCAGCCGCCCGTCGGCCAGCAGCGACCGCAGCACCTGGCTGACCGAGTCGAAGGTCACCGCCTCGCCGTGTGGGCGGTGGCCCGCCACGAACCGTTCGATGCCGCCGGCGATCCAGGCACAGCCGTCCGGGTCGATCACCGGGTCCTCGTCCTCGGCGGCGGCGTCCGTGGCGTAGAGCACACCTTCGAGCCCGAGCAGCAGGTCCACCAGCTCGGTGTACGCGGTGGCCCGGACGGTTCCGGTCTTGGCGATCAGTTCGGCGAGCGCCGCGGTCGGCGCGGAGATGCGCGGCATGTCGACGATGTCGCCGAAGTCGACGAACTCCGCCGGCGCGACCGGGTCGTAGAAGCGGCCGGTCCGCGGCCACTGCACCGCGACGTTGTCCAGCCCCATCTGGCGTCACCTCATAACGAGCGTGTGTCGGTTCGATCGGGTCGATCGTCCGGTTCCGGCCGGAAAAGATCAAGGCCGCGCCACCGGCGCGGCGGGGCGGGTGTCTCCGGCCCGGCGGCCGACACCGATCGTCGGCCGGTCGCGCCCTCGATCGGACCCGTGCGTGTAGGGGGAGTCGCGGGCGGCGCGGTTCGGCCGGCTACGTCGGTCTGAGACGCCCCGCAGGGGTGCCGAGTGGTGGTTCTGTCGCTGGCGCACAGTAAGATTGACCCCGAGACGAAGACCCGGTGCGGAGCGACGAGACACGGGCCCGGTGCGGGGCCCGCGATCATTGTCCACGTCGGGTCGAGCCGATCGCGATCCGCGGGCAACCGCGGCGACCGGCGCGTGCGACCCGTACCCCGGATTGTCCCCGGTGCCGGTCCGCGCGCCGACGTCGCGTCCTGTCCGCCGAACCCGCGCCCGACGCGCCACCAGGCGCGGACGGCGCGAGAAAGTGGCCGAGGGTGGCAGCGCAGGACAAGCAGGAGTACGGCGCCGGGTCGATCACCGTCCTCGAAGGGCTGGAGGCGGTCCGGAAGCGCCCCGGTATGTACATCGGGTCGACCGGTGAACGCGGTCTGCACCACCTGGTGTGGGAGGTCGTCGACAACGCGGTGGACGAGGCGCTGGCCGGCCACTGCGACACCATCGACGTGGTGCTGCTCGCCGACGGCGGGGTTCGGGTCACCGACAACGGCCGGGGCTTCCCGGTCGACCTGCACCCGAAGCTGAAGAAGCCGGGCGTCGAGGTGGCGCTGACGGTGCTGCACGCGGGCGGCAAGTTCGACGGCAAGGCGTACGCGGTCTCCGGCGGTCTGCACGGCGTCGGTGTCTCCGTGGTGAACGCCCTCTCCACCAAGATGGCGGTGGTCATCCACAAGGACGGCTTCGTCTGGCGTCAGCAGTACCACAACTCGAAGCCGACCCCGCTGGAGAAGGGCGAGCCGACCGACCAGACGGGTTCCGCGGTCTCCTTCTGGCCCGACGCGGACGTGTTCGAGACGGTCGACTTCGACTTCCAGACCATCTACCGGCGGCTGCAGGAGATGGCCTTCCTCAACCGGGGCGTCACCATCCACCTGCTCGACGAGCGGGTCCCGGAGGGCGAGGAGGGCAAGCCGCGCGAGGTCACCTTCTGCTACAAGGGCGGCATCGCCGACTTCGTCCGGCACCTCAACGCCTCGAAGAACCCGATCCACAAGACGGTGGTCGAGTTCGGCTCCGAGGAGGAGGGCATGTCGGTCGAGATCGCCATGCAGTGGAACGAGTCGTACGGCGAGTCGGTCTACACCTTCGCCAACACGATCAACACCCACGAGGGCGGCACCCACGAGGAGGGCTTCCGGGCCGCGCTGACCAGCGTGGTGAACCGGTACGGCGCCGACAAGAAGCTGCTCAAGGGCGACGAGAAGCTCTCCGGCGAGGACATCCGTGAGGGCCTGGCCGCGATCATCTCGGTCAAGCTGGCCAACCCGCAGTTCGAGGGCCAGACCAAGACCAAGCTCGGCAACACCCCGGTGAAGAGCTTCGTGCAGCGGGTCTGCAACGAGTGGCTGGTCGACTGGTTCGACCGCAACCCGGCCGAGGCGAAGATCATCATTCAGAAGGCGTCCCAGGCCGCCCGGGCCCGGATCGCCGCCCAGCAGGCGCGCAAGCTGGCCCGGCGCAAGTCGCTGCTGGAGTCCGGTTCGATGCCGGGCAAGCTGGCCGACTGCCAGTCCACCGACCCGCGCGAGTCGGAGGTCTTCATCGTCGAGGGTGACTCGGCGGGCGGTTCGGCGAAGCAGGGGCGCGACCCGCGGACCCAGGCGATCCTGCCGATCCGCGGCAAGATCCTGAACGTGGAGAAGGCCCGGATCGACCGGGTGCTCAAGAACAACGAGGTCCAGGCGCTGATCACGGCGCTGGGCACCGGCATCCACGACGACTTCGACATCGAGAAGCTGCGCTACCACAAGATCGTGCTGATGGCCGACGCCGACGTCGACGGCCAGCACATCCAGACGCTGCTGCTCACCCTGCTCTTCCGCTTCATGCGTCCGCTGGTCGAGCTGGGTCACGTCTACCTGGCCGCCCCGCCGCTCTACAAGATCAAGTGGAACAAGCGGGGCGACGACGCCCAGTACGCGTACTCGGACCGGGAGCGGGACGGGCTGATCGCGCTGCGCCAGCAGAAGAAGCCGAACGCGAAGCCGGACGACATCCAGCGGTTCAAGGGTCTCGGCGAGATGAACTACCCCGAGCTGTGGGAGACCACGATGAACCCGGCGACGCGTACGCTGCGTCAGGTCACTCTGGACGACGCGGCCACCGCCGACGAGTTGTTCAGCGTGCTGATGGGTGAGGACGTCGAGGCGCGCCGCTCGTTCATCCAGCGCAACGCCAAGGACGTCCGGTTCCTGGACATCTGACGGGGCTCGGCGGGCTGGCCGGTCATCCACCGGCCGACCCGCCGATCCACAGAGTTATCCACAGCATGGCCGGTTTCCACAGCCGTTATCCACAGCACGAAAACGACTCTGAGTCTGATAAGGGTTAACAGTGACCGATACCCCCGAGTCCACACCGAGCGAGCCCGAGGTTCCCGAGACCGTCGCCGCTGTCGTCGCGCACGACCGCATCGAACCGGTCGGGCTCGAGGTGGAGATGCAGCGCTCCTACCTCGACTACGCCATGAGCGTCATCGTCGGGCGGGCGCTGCCGGACGTCCGGGACGGGCTCAAGCCGGTCCACCGCAAGATCCTCTACGCCATGTTCGACTCCGGCTACCGGCCGGACCGGGGCTACGTGAAGTGCTCCCGCGTCGTCGGCGACGTGATGGGTCAGTTCCACCCGCACGGCGACTCCGCCATCTACGACGCGCTGGTCCGGATGGCGCAGCCCTGGTCGCTGCGCTACCCGCTGGTCGACGGCAACGGCAACTTCGGCTCGCCCGGCAACGACCCGGCCGCCGCCATGCGGTACACGGAGTGCAAGCTCGACCCGCTGGCGATGGAGATGCTGCGGGACATCGACGAGGACACCGTCGACCTGCAGGACAACTACGACGGCCGGGCCAAGGAGCCCACCATCCTGCCGTCGCGGATCCCCAACCTCCTGGTCAACGGGTCCGAGGGCATCGCGGTCGGCATGGCCACCAAGATCCCGCCGCACAACCTGCGCGAGATCGGCGCGGCGGTGCAGTGGTGCCTGGAGCACCCGGACGAGGACGAGGCCACCACCCTCGACGCGCTGCTCGGCATCGTCAAGGGGCCGGACTTCCCCACCCACGGCCTGATCGTCGGCACCCAGGCGATCCAGGACGCGTACCGCACCGGGCGCGGGTCGATCCGGATGCGGGCCGTGGTGGAGGTCGAGGAGGACAAGCGCGGCCGCCCCTGCCTGGTCGTCAGCGAGCTGCCCTACCAGGTGAACCCGGACAACCTGGCCGAGCGGATCGCCGAGCTGATCAAGGAGGGCAAGCTCGCCGGCATCGCCGACATCCGCGACGAGTCCTCCGGGCGCACCGGCATGCGCATCGTGCTCGTGCTCAAGCGCGACGCGGTCGCGAAGGTCGTGCTGAACAACCTCTACAAGCACACCCAGCTCCAGGAGACCTTCGGCGCCAACATGCTGGCGCTGGTCGACGGGGTGCCGCGCACGCTCAACCTGGCCCAGTTCATCCGCTACTACGTCGAGCACCAGATCGACGTGATCCGCCGGCGGACCGCGTTCCGGCTCCGCAAGGCCGAGGAACGGGCGCACATCCTGCGCGGTCTGGCCAAGGCGCTGGACGCCCTCGACGAGGTGATCGCCCTGATCCGGCGCTCGCCCACGGTCGAGGACGCCCGGCAGGGCCTGATCCGGCTGCTGGAGATCGACGAGATCCAGGCGACCGCGATCCTGGACATGCAGCTGCGCCGACTCGCCGCGCTGGAGCGGCAGCGGATCCTCGACGACCTCACCAAGCTGGAACTGGAGATCGCCGACCTCAAGGACATCCTCGCCAAGCCCGAGCGGCAGCGGAGGATCGTCTCGGAGGAGCTCGGCGAGATCGTCGCGAAGTGGGGCGACGACCGGCGTACGCAGATCGTGCCGTTCGAGGGCGAGGTCTCGATGGAGGACCTCATCGCCCGCGAGGACGTGGTCGTCACGATCACCCGCACCGGCTACGCCAAGCGGACCAAGGTCGACCTCTACCGCTCGCAGCGGCGCGGCGGCAAGGGCGTCAGCGGCGCCAGCCTGCGGCAGGACGACATCGTCAGCCACTTCTTCGTCTGCTCGACCCACGACTGGATCCTGTTCTTCACCAACAAGGGTCGCGTCTACCGGGCCAAGGCGTACGAGCTGCCCGAGGCCAGTAGGGTGGCCAAGGGCCAGCACGTGGCGAACCTGCTCGCGTTCCAGCCTGACGAGCAGATCGCACAGATCATCGAGATCCCGAACTACCAGGTGGCTCCCTACCTGGTACTTGCCACGAAGAACGGCCTGGTGAAGAAGACTCGGCTCGAGGAGTTCGACTCCCCCCGATCCGGCGGCATCATCGCGATCAACCTGCGCGACGAGGACGAGCTGGTCGGGGCGGCGCTCGTCGCCCCGGAGGAGGACCTGCTGCTGGTCTCCAAGAACGCGCAGGCGATCCGGTTCAACGCGAGCGACGAGGCGCTGCGGCCGATGGGCCGGGCCACCTCGGGCGTGATCGGCATGCGCTTCAGCGAGGACGACGTCCTGCTGGCCATGGAGGTGGTCCGCGAGGGGCTGGACGTCCTGGTGGCCACGAACGGGGGATACGCGAAACGTACCCCGATCGAGGAATACCCGGTCCAGGGCCGGGGAGGTAAGGGCGTGCTGACTGCGAAGATCACCGAGCGACGTGGTGGTCTGGTCGGCGCGGTGGTGATCGACCCGGACGACGAGCTGTTCGCGATCACCAGCAACGGTGGTGTCATCCGGACTCCGGTGAAGCCTGTACGCCGTACGCGTGATCGGAACACAATGGGGGTCAAGCTGATGGACCTTCCGGACGGCGTGACTATCGTGGCGATTGCTCGCAATGCCGACGAGCCTGACGAACAGGACTAGTTGAATGACGGAGACACAGGCGAAGTCGGGGAACACGGGGACCTCGGCCAACCCGGTCGACGAGGAGGCCGCCAAGAGCGGCACACCAGCGACCGGCCGCGCGGCCGTGGGCCGGGCGACGGTCCCCGCCGACGCGCCTGCCCCGAAATTCACCCGGGCTCCCGGCATGACACCGCCGCCGGACAAGCCTTCCGAGGACGGGGACGCGGCGGACAAGACCGAGACGGTGGGGGTCGACAAGCCGGCCCCCGCCGCCACGGCGGCCGCCGCCAAGCCGACGACGACCCAGCCGTTGAAGGTCGGTGCCGGCCAGTCGACCGGCACCACCGGCACGCAGCCGCGGATCACGGGCGCCACCGGCACCCAGCCCCGCGTCACCGGCACGGCCAAGCCGCAGCCGGACGGCGGGCGGCCGACGGCGGCCGGCCGACCGGCCAACGGCGGTGGCCTGCCGCCGGGCATCAGTGGCGCGGCCGCCGTCGGGGCCGCGCGCGTCGGTGAGGCGGTACGCGCCGCGCGTACGTCGGTCAGCTCGGCCGCGTCGCGCGGACCGCGCCGGGCCCGGCTGAACCTCAAGCGCATCGACCCCTGGTCCGTGATGAAGTTCGCCTTCGCCGTCTCGGTGGTGCTCTTCATCGTCGTGGTCGTGGCCACCTCCGTGCTCTACCTGGCCCTCGACGCGATGGGCGTGTTCACCAGCGTCAACGACAGCCTGACCGACCTCGTCAGCGCCGGCGGTGGCCAGAGCACCAGCGGCTTCCAGATCACCGCCAAGGGCGTGATCCTCAGCTCGGCGCTGATCGGGCTGGTCAACGTCGTGCTGTTCACGGCGCTCGCCACGCTCGGGGCGTTCGTCTACAACGTCTGCGCCGACCTGGTCGGCGGCATCGAGCTGACCCTCGCCGAGCGCGACTGAACCACCTCGGAAGCCGGGGCACCGCCGACGCGTGGGCCCCGGCTTCCGTGCGTTCCCGGCACGCGCCGGGCACCGAGCGACGTGGCACGGGCGGCGAAATCACCTGGGCCGGACGCGGCGCCTCCGGTAGGTTCAGGGGCGACGGCGACGCCGGATGTCCGGGTGGCCCCCGATTTGGGGGCGGGCGGGCGGATGGGTTAATGTTGCTCGTCGCTACGCGGGGCTATAGCTCAGTCGGTTAGAGCGCAGAGCTGATAACTCTGAGGTCGCTGGTTCGATTCCAGCTAGCCCCACCGCACATCGTCCGACGGCAGTCGAGCGCGAGGGGTAGGCCCCAATGTTCAAGAAGCTTCTGATCCTGGCCGGCGTCGTCGGGGTCGCGGCCGTCGTCGCCAAGAAGATCAAGGCTTCCAACGACGAGCGCGCTCTCTGGCACGAGGCGACCACCGCGCCCGACCTGCGCTGAGCACACCGCCACGGCCAACACCGGCGGCGTCGTCCGCCTCACGGGGCCCTAGCTCAACTGGCAGAGCACTGCCTTTGCAAGGCAGGGGTTAGGGGTTCGAGTCCCCTGGGCTCCACCAGCACTTTCCTTGGTTGATCTCGGCCCCGAGTACAGCCAAGCGGTCACGCCGTCCCCTCCTCGCCAAGGATCCGGTCGATGGCCGAGGCAGCCTGGCGAGCCCGAGCCGGCAGAACGTGCCCGTAGGTGTCGGCCGTCATCCGGATCGTGGAGTGCCCGAGCAGTTCCATCACCGTCCGCAGCTCCTCGCCTTGGTCGAGCAGGAACGTGGCGAAGGCGTGCCGCAGATCGTGCAGGTGCAGCCACTCCAGCCCAGCCGTCGCGCGGAACTGCTCGAAGCGCCGGTTCACGTTCCGCGGTTCCATTGGCGTGCCGATCGTGCTGGCGAACACCAAGCCGAGATCCGACCACACCTCGCCGGCGGCAAGCCGTTCCTTCGCCTGACGCACCCGCTGCGACTCCAACGCCCGGACGGCCAGCGTCGACAGCGGCAGCGGACGGCTCGACCGGTGCGTCTTCGGCGGCACGAACTCAAGCCCTCGGTCGGTCCGCTGGAGCGTCTGCCGCACGAACAACGCCTTGCCCGGCAGGTCGACGTCTGACCATCGGAGCCCGAGCAACTCGGCCCGCCGGAGCCCGGTCGCGAGCGCCAGGACGAACAGCGATTCCAGCCGGTCACCGGTCAGCACCGACAGCAGTGTCTTGGCTTCCTCGGGCGTCAGCGCCCGCCGCTCGGCCCGACCCAGCGCCGGTGGGTTCGCAGCCTTGGCGACGTTGCGTGGCACCAGATCCATCCGCTCAGCGTCGGCCAGGGCGACGCGCAGGACGGCGTGCACCTTGACGATGCTGGCCGGCGCCAGCTTGCCACGGAGCCCGGTCAGGAAACCGCTGCACATCCCGAGGCGTCAACCGATCGAGCTTCACCCGCCCGAGCCCCGGCACGAGGTGCTTGGTCGGCTCGGAGCTGCCTGTTGTCTGTTGCCGCATTGGCCTGTACTAGATCAAGGCGCTCCGCGCGGCGCGGGCCGGGGCGCGGCAACCGGCTCCTGCCGGAGCCGCCGCCCCGGCTGCCTACGGCGCCGGGGCGGAAAGTCAACCGGCCCGCAAACCACGCCCCGCCCCGCGCGTCACCCCTGGGTCCGTGAAAGGGACCAGGCGACGAGTCCCGGGACTGACCGGGACCATGCGACAGCCTTCACCATCCGTGGCTTTCCGGCCCTGGTGGCGTCTCACCGCGGAGCGGTCGACGGTCGGCCGGAGCGAGTTGCCGGACGGAATTCGTCAGCTGCTCACGGGGTCCGAGGTGAGGAAGGGGTGGAGGTAGGAGGAGGGGCGGAG